>CAYGPH010000045.1:0-9460 GCA_964351815.1 uncultured Verrucomicrobiales bacterium
AAGAATCATCACTGTTTCTATTAATAGTAGCCTTTTTAGCTAGTGGTTCACCACGCTCTTCACCTCCTATATTCCTATCAGCTGTTGGTCTTTTAGCTGATCTTTTACATTTTCCTAAAATACTTCTAATGTGTCTATTAATACCGGCATATGGTTGCTTATTGTGGTAATTATCTAATATGGCGTTTACTATGTCATCAACTTTACATTCAGCCTTAACCTTAAACGTTGTCTCTACAATATCTTTTACTGTACTTCTACTTATAACGGGTAATAAAGGTTTGATATTACATGGTATATCTAGGTGATTATAAAAGTAAATGTATATTTGCTCTCTTATGAAATCCTTACGTATTAAACTATCCCATATACCTTGTTCTTCCATATGCTTTTTAAACTCAGTCCAACTATGTTGGTCTTCTTTAAGGTGTGTAATTAAGAATTCCCCATAGGCATTATCCATTTCCTTAAAGGCTTCTGGGTTCTGCATATAGCTTCCTCCAACGCTTCTGTCTTTCTTAGGAAACAACTTATTAATGTATGTTGCAATAGCAGAGGGTGTTGCTATAGGTGCTGTGGTGCTAGATAATGAAAGTAAAGCAGCATCTGCAGCTTGCCATTGCATGGCTGTATATGGCTGCATAAGATGATAATGATCATCAGAAGCCTGTAAATTATATATGGTTAAAGATAGTATGAAACATATGCAAGGAAGTTTTAACATGGTGTATAGCGTTATAATCAATAATACCTTTTATATAATAACTTGGTTGCCATATTTCAAGGAAAAATCAATATTAAATTAGCAACACCCAAAACATACTTAGCGGCTTAAGGAATGTCTTTAGAGAAAATGAAAATGTTTTGTGAAATTATAGATATAACAACACAGCGTTATACAACTTAAAGTAATGATAATCATTGGCCCAGAAGGGCTATCTGTATAAAAAGAAATAATAATTCCTAGGGTTGATCCAATAACACCAATTAATGAACTCAAAAAAAACATCACCCGGTAATGATTCGAAAGCAATCTAGCAGCTATTGTCGGCAGCATCATCAAACCTAAAGCCAACAACGTTCCAATAGCCTGATAACTGATAACAAGGTTCGCTACCACAAGTAAAATAAATACCACCATAAGCCAAAACTTATTTTTATGGGCTGCTCGAAAAAAAGTTGGGTCAAAGCAATAAAGCAAAAGACTTTTACGATAAAAAAAGAGGAAGATCATGGTGGCAAGGCCAACCGATAAAATTAAGTATAGGGATTCCTTATCAATTGCTAGAAGGTTACCAAATAGCAGCCCTATAATATTTGTGTTTGGTGCATAAAGAAATAGCATAACAATACCTATGGCAAGGGAAAAGGTATAGATAACTGTAAAACTTGCATCTTCAGGAATAATTTGATTTTTGCTTAAAATATGCGAAAAGAGGGCAACGCATAACCCAACAGCGACACCACCAAGGAAAACAGGTAGTGGTGCCATTGAAAAAAATATGGCCCCTATGGCAATACCAGGAAGAATACCGTGAGACAAACTATCACCTACTAGGCTTAAGCGACGTAACATTAAAAATGTTCCTAAAGGCACAGCTGATAAGCTAAGGGTAAAGCAAGCTAACCAGGCATGTTGCATAAAAGTATATTGAAATAAGTGAATCATTTCCTTAAACATTATTATTTTCCATTAAAACTAAGTTTTGTTGATCAATGGTTAGCATGAATTGCGTGTGGGTTTTGATATATTCATAATCGTGTAAGGCAATAATGACAGTAGTTCCGTTTTTATTAAAATTCTTTAAAATTTGTGTGAGGTCAGAAATCGTTTCTTCATCTACCCCGTTAAAGGGCTCATCAAGCAAAAGAAGATCAGGGTTTTGCAAAAGTGCACGTGCAATTAGTACCCGTTGAAACTGACCACCACTTAAAGCTTCAATAGATGTTTTTAAACACACTTTAAGGCCAACACTGTTTAAAGCATTTTGCATTTCCGATAAACCAACTTTTATGCCTAATTCTTGAACCATGCTTAAAACATCAGCAATAGATAAAGGAAATTTACGATCAAGGCTGTTAGATTGAGGAAGATATGCTATGTTACGCGATGAAATCTCTATCCTACCCTTTTGTGGACGCAACATGCCCATAATCAGTTTTAAAAATGTTGTTTTGCCGCAGCCGTTGTTACCAATTAAACCAATATAAGATGCCATTGGTAATGATATGGATGTATTCTTTAGAATTTGATTTTTTTGGTAAGAAAAATAAACATCACACAAGGAAATAATTGGCTTAGACAGCATGCGGATTAATTACAATAAAAAAACATGTTTATATACAATTTCTTTGGTCAAAAGGTAATTCTAACTTAGCATTAAAACAGGGTTTTCCATATACTCTTTGAAATGACGCAAAAACTTGGCTGCATCAGCACCATCGGCAGCACGATGGTCTACCGATAAGGCACAGCTCATTACAGTGGCAACAATGATTTCACCCATTTCATTAACAACAGCCTTTTTCTGGCCGGCGCCAACAGCTAAAATTGCTGCCTGCGGGGGGTTAATGATGGCATTAAATTGGTTAACACCATACATGCCAAGATTAGAAATGGTAAAGCTACCGCCACTATAGGCTGAAGGATTCAAAGTTCCTGCCCTTGCTTGGCTTGCTAAATCTTTGACTTCTAAACTTATATCCGTAAGGTTTTTCCTGTTAACAGCATTTACCACAGGGGTAACTAAACCACCATCAATTGCTACGGCTACAGAAATATCAGCTTGGGTATATTGGCGAACATAATCGCCATGAAATGTTACATTTAAGTTTGGAGTATCTATTAACGCTTTTGCTGATGCTTTCATCACAAAATCATTTACCGAAAACTTGGTTGCTGCCCCATCATGCTTATTTAGCTTAGAACGCATGGCTAGAACGTTATCAATAAAACAGTCAACGGATAAATAAAAGTGGGGAATCTGCTGTTTTGATTCGGTTAAACGTTTGGCAATCGTTTTACGCATGGCGTTTAATTTAATATCGGTATAAGACGCCGCAGAAAATTGAGTTTGTGAAAGCAACGTTTGAGAATCCGCATTTTCCACATCAGCCTTAATAATTCTACCGTGGGGGCCTGTTCCTTGAACCACCTTAAGGTCTAAACCTTTTTGTTCTGCGATACGTTTTGCCAACGGACTGGCAAAAATCCGCTTCCCTTGATGTGTTTCAGATGTCTCTGTTAGCACGACCGGTTCAGTAACAAGGCTATCTGAAGCAACAGCGTTGGGTGTATCCGTTGTAGATTCGCTACCTTTTGTTGCTGTAATAGTATTCAAATCTACATCATCTATACTTTCACCATCTTCAAGCAATATGGCTATCACTGCGTTAACAGCAACGCTTTCTGTACCTTCAGCAACAAGAATTTTCCCAATTTTTCCTTCATCAACAGCTTCTACTTCCATTGTTGCCTTATCGGTTTCAATTTCAGCAATCATATCACCTGCAGCAACACTATCACCTTCTTGCTTGTGCCATTTCACTAAATTACCTTCGGTCATTGTTGGGCTAAGGGCAGGCATTAAAATTTCAATAGGCATTTACGAATCCTTATAACAAACTTGCTTGGCTGCTATTACTACCTTGTCAGCATTAGGTAGTGCCAAGCTTTCTAGATTTTTAGCATACGGTAAGGGAACATCTTCTGCATGAATGCGCAGTGGAGGCGCATCAAGATAATCAAAGGCATGTTCGGTTACCAGTGCTGATATTTCGGCACCAATGCCTGAATATCCAAAACCTTCTTCAACGGTAACAATACGATTAGTCTTTTTGACTGAATTTAGAATTGTTTCCGTATCTAATGGTCTAAGGGTACGTAAATCAACGATTTCGGCATGAATGCCTTGTTGTTCTAAGATTTCTGCAGCATCTAAGCAGTGTTTCACCCCACGGGAAAAAGTAACAAGGGTTACATCTTTACCCTGCCGCACAATATTTGCTTTACCGATGGGTAAAACGTAGTCCTCATCATCAGGCACTTCAAATGATGTACCATAAACAAGTTCATGTTCAAGAAAAACGACGGGATTCGGATCGCGAATAGCAGCTTTTAACAAGCCTTTACAATCGGCAGCAGAATATGGGGCTATAACCTTTAGACCAGGCACATGGGAATACCAACTTGCGTAGCATTGGGAATGCTGTGCCCCTACCCTAGATGCAGCTCCATTAGGACCGCGAAAAACAATTGAACAACCCATTTGTCCACCGCTCATGTACAAAGTTTTAGCTGCAGAATTAATGATATGATCTATTGCCTGCATTGAAAAATTGAAGGTCATGAATTCCACAATAGGTTTCAACTTTAAAAAGGCTGCACCAACCCCCAAACCTGCAAAACCATGTTCAGTGATGGGTGTGTCTACCACACGTTTGTCACCAAATTCTTGCAATAAACCTTGGGTTACCTTGTAAGCACCTTGGTATTCTGCAACTTCTTCTCCCATAACAAACACATCAGGGTCCCGGCGCATTTCTTCAGCCATGGCATCACGAAGGGCTTCTCTTACGGTAATAATAGCCATTTAAACCTCCACCAAAACATCAGTATATAATTCGGATGGGTCTGGCTCTGGCTCAGATTTCGCAAATTCCACCACCGTTTTCATGACATCTTTAACATTCTTTTCGATTTCTTCTAGCTCTGAGCTGCTAACGAATTTCTTCTCAATTGCTATGTTTTTTGCTAGTTCAATACAATCGCGTTGGTTTTTAATATTCTCAACCTCGTCCTTTGTACGATATTTAGCTGGATCAGACATGGAATGACCACGATAACGATAGGTTTTCATATGAAGTATTGCAGGTCCCTTACCTGATCGACAATGTTCTAGGGCCCACCTAGCATTTTCACGAACGGCAAAAAGATCCATGCCATCTACAAGCTTACCTGGAATCCCCCATGGTTCGCCACGGTTCTCATAATCTGCGCATGAGGTGTGCCTAGCTGTTGAAGTTCCCATACTATATTCGTTATTTTCTACGACAAAAACTATTGGGAGTTGCCACAATGCTGCCATATTGAAAGATTCATAAACCTGGCCTTGATTTGCCGCCCCATCACCCATGGATGCGACACATACACCGCCATCACCTTTATACTTATGGGCAAAAGCCATTCCAGCACCAATAGGAATTTGTGCCCCTACAATACCATGGCCACCAAAGAAATTTTTTTCACGGCTGAACATGTGCATGGAACCACCTTTGCCCTTAGAGTATCCAGATGCTTTGCCTGTCAGCTCTGCCATTACCCCCTTAGGATCCATATCGCACGCCAACATGTGACCATGGTCACGGTATGAGGTAATAATAGTATCTTTGGGGGTTAATTCTTGCTGAATACCACTAACAACTGCTTCTTGACCAATATACAAATGGCAAAAGCCTGCAATGTGCCCCATACCATACAACTGGGCTGCCCGTTCTTCAAACCTACGGATCAAGACCATATGGTGATAGGCACTTAAAAATTCACTTTTGTTAAACAATCCAAGGTTTTTTACAACAGCCATACATTATTAAGTTGATTCAATAAGGCAAATTTTAGGGAAAAATTGCTAACTTGGCAATAGCTTAGGAAAAATTGTACAGGTTACTATGGTTTGCAACTTAATGAATGACCATAGAAAAATTATTTGAATAGATACTCTTTGGGGGGCTCGTTACAGCGCAATTTAAGAGCATGCGCGCCCCCCAAAAATTTCATATGTATCTAAACTGATATAGGTTATAAATGCAGGTTTTAAACCACTAATTTAATAAACAAATTACGTTACGATATTTTATGTATTTCCTATGAACAACCGCTGGTAGAGCCACAAGTCACGCATTTTAAACACGTTCCATTACGCACCATGGTAAAGTTTCCACATTCACCACAAGCATCGCCGGCATAGCCTTGAAGTTTAGCCAAGCGGGAACGATCGTTTCTATCCACCACAACATGAGACGAAACCGGATGACGCACCACATTACCACCATTAGCAACGGCTAATTGCTGCATTTGCGAACGAGTTTGATCTTCTCCTGCTAGCTCTTGTTCTAAGGTTAGTTGATCTATTTCTTTCTCTTCAGTGGTTTTAACCAAGTAGTCTGTGCGTTCACCAATAGTATCTGGCGTAAAATCATTAGGTTGAACATGGGCTAAATCGTATCGACCAAGGTAATTAATTGCTAAATCACGGAAAATATAATCCAAGATAGATGTAGCTAGTTTCACCTTATCATTGCCTTCAACCATGCCTGCAGGGTCAAAACGCGTAAACGTAAAAGCTTCTACATATTCTTCCAATGGTACACCGTATTGTAAGCCAATAGAAATAGCCATGGCAAAGTTATGCATGAGGGAACGGAAAGAAGCCCCCTCCTTATGCATATCAATAAAGATTTCACCTAGGGTACCGCTACGGTATTCACCAGTACGTAAATAAATTTTATGCCCACCAACCACAGCTTTTTGTGTATAGCCACCACGACGATTTGGTAATTTTTCACGCTTGGATTGATAAACCACCCTTTCTATGAACTTTTCTACAACTTTTTCGGCAACTTTTTCTACCTTTTCCGTTTGAGACTTTTGATGGAAATCTTCCATATCTTCATCTTCAAAAACAAGGGATGAAAGCGGTTGTGACAACTTAGAACCATCACGATATAAGGCGTTCGCCTTAATACCCAATCGCCAGGATTTCATATAGGCCTTTTGACAATCTTCCACAGACGCATCGTTTGGCATATTCACAGTTTTAGAAATAGCCCCAGAAATAAAAGGCTGTACTGCCGCCATCATTTCAATATGACTATCAAAAGATAAATAGCGCTTGCCTAATCGGCCACATGGGGTAGCACAATCAAAAACAGGATAATGTTCAATTTTTAAATGCGGCGCATGTTCTAAAGTCATGGTACCACAACAGTGGAGATTTGCTTTTTCAATATCAGCTTTACTAAAACCCAAATGACTTAAAATATCAAAGGTGGGATCATTTAGCTGTTCATCGGTTAGTTTTAGATTTTTCTTACAAAAATCATCACCTAACGTAAAGCGATTAAAAACAAACTTAATATCGAAAGCAGATTTTAAAGGTTCCTTTAGTTTACTTAATACCTTGTCAGTAAAGCCCTTCTCCTTAAGAACTTTACTACTTATTATTGGGGAATTATCTAAACTACCAGTACCAACGGCATAATCAATAATTTCCTTCACTTGGTTTTCCGTATACCCCAGCACCTTTAAAGCTCGCGGAACCATACGGTTAATTATTTTAAAATAACCACCGCCAGCAAGTTTTTTAAATTTTACTAAGGCAAAATCTGGTTCAACGCCGGTAGTATCACAATCCATAACCAAACCAATAGTACCTGTAGGCGCAATGACTGTTGTTTGGGCATTGCGGTAACCAAACTGTTCGCCTAAGGAAACAGCTTCATCCCATGCTTGCCGTGCCGTATCAATAAGTTCTTGTTTAATACAATCACTAGCCTTCAAGGGAACAGGAAGCACAGCTAAATTTTCATAGGTATTGGTTTCGCCATAGGCTGCGCGTTTGTGGTTACGCATAACGCGTAGCATATCATCGCGGTTTTTTGCATATCCAGGAAAGGCACCTAATTCTTTGGCGAGCAATGCAGAAGTTCTGTATGCACCACCAGTTAAAATAGCTGCCAAGGCACCACCAACAGCGCGGGCCTCTGGTGAATCATAAGAAATTCCCATAGCCATAAGTAAACCACCTAAGTTGGCATAACCTAAACCAAGGGTACGAAAATCATAAGATTGCTGCGCAATACTTCGTGATGGAAATTGAGCCATTAGCACTGATGTTTCTAAAACTATTGTCCATAGGTTAATAGCGTGTTCATATGCCGCCACATCAAAAGCGCTTGTATCCGTATTGTATAAGCTTGCAAGGTTAATCGATGCCAAATTACATGCCGTATCGTCTAAAAACATGTATTCTGAACAAGGGTTAGAGGCATTAATTCTGCCACTTTTTGGGCAAGTGTGCCATTCATTAATCGTTGTATCAAATTGCAAACCAGGATCCGCAGAAGCCCATGCAGCATAAGCAATTTGGTCCCATAGTTCATTAGCTTTTATCGTTTTTACAACTTCTCCATTTCTACGCGCCTTTAAAGCCCAATTGCTATCTTCTAAAACGCTTTCTAGAAAATCATTGGTTAAGCGCACCGTATTGTTGGAATTTTGCCCTGAAACAGTGTTGTAAGCATCACTATCCCAATCGGTAGTGTATTCGTCAAATGGGAACACAGTATAGCCAAGTTCCGCCATTTGAATGGCACGCTTGATATAGTTTTCAGAGACCATAGCAGTTCGTGCATCGCGAATAGCTTGGCGTAAAGCATTGTTTTCTTTAGGGTTATAGCGCATTTCTGGAGCAACATCAGAATTTGTACAGGCAATAATAATCTCGTTCAAATGGCGTTTGTTTAACTTAGAGCCCGTAACTAAAGCTGCAACCTTATGTTCCTCGATTACTTTCCAATTAATGAATTCTTCGATATCTGGATGATCCACATCCAAAACAACCATTTTTGCAGCACGACGGGTTGTACCACCAGATTTTATAGCACCTGCAGAACGATCACCAATTTTTAAAAAACTCATTAAGCCGGATGATACACCACCACCAGAGAGTTTTTCACCTGAACCACGTAAATTAGAAAAATTTGTTCCCGTGCCTGAACCATACTTAAACAAGCGTGCTTCACGAACCCAAAGATCCATGATACCACCCTCATTAACTAAATTATCGCTAATCGATTGAATAAAACATGCATGGGGTTGAGGTCTTTCATAGGCAGAGGATGACTGCTTTAACTGGCCAGTTTTTTCATCTACAAAAAAATGTCCTTGTGCGGGGCCATCAATGCCATAAGCCCAGTTTAAACCTGTGTTGAACCACTGCGGCGAATTTGGTGCGGCAATTTGAGCAGCCAGCATATACTGCAGCTCATCGTAAAAAGCTAAAGCATCATCTTCCGTATCAAAATAATTATTTTTCCATGCCCAATAGGTCCAAGTACCACTTAAACGACGAAACACTTGTTTAGCGGAATATTCACTTGTGAAATTTGCACCAGCTTTCGGTTTGCTTCGCTGCAACCATGTGGGCACACCGTCTTCGGCAATGCTGGCCACAGCCTCTGGTACGCCAGCTTTACGAAAGTACTTTTGTGCAATCACATCACTTGCTACCTGTGACCAAGCAGACGGCACCTCTAGATTTTCGCATTGAAAAACAATAGAACCATCAGGATTCTTAATTTCACTGCGTGTTGTATGAAATGGAATATTTTCGTAAGGGGATTGGCCTTTTGTGGTAAAGCGACGCTGGATTTTCATGAGATACTATCTTCCCTGGCTTAA
>CAYGPH010000046.1:0-9305 GCA_964351815.1 uncultured Verrucomicrobiales bacterium
TTAGTCAATATAATAACTTAAATTTCATGAAAAGTTGATTTTCTAGGAATTGCGCTCCCTTTTTTTTAATATTATTTACCAAGAAAGGCTGATTATCCTAATGAAATATCCTTAAAATCTCTGCAAGTTCATTGGCCTTTTTCTTAAGAGCCAAAGTAGACGCATTAGATTTATCGGCTAGTTGCGCGTTCTGTTGTGTAATAGTATCAAGTTGGATTACACTTGTATTAATCTGTTCCACTCCTTGGGCTTGTTCACTGGCTGCGGTAGTTACATTACTAATTACAATTGCAACTTTTTCGAAGGATTCGACTACACTATCTAGCGTTTTTCCTGTGCGATAAACCAACTCTACCTCTGATTCGATATTTTTTTGATTATTACTGACAATGCCTTTGATTTCGGTAGAGGCATTAGCAGATTGGTGAGCCAGGTTACGTACTTCCTCTGCCACGACCGCGAAGCCTTTACCTGACTCTCCTGCTCGTGCTGCCTCAACCGCAGCATTAAGGGCTAATAGATTTGTTTGGAAGGCTATTTCATCAATCATGGTGATGATACGAATAATCTCCCGGGATGATTCCTCAAGCTGGTGTGCTACACTGATAGCTTCATTTGCTACGCCCTTACCTGCCTGGGCAGCTTCTAAGGACTCACTAGACAAATTACGAACTTCTTGGGTGTTTTCTGCCATCCTCTTAATCGTTGCGGCGAGCTCTTCAATGGAAGCAGCCGTTTCTTCTAAGTTAGTGGCTTGCTGTGTAGACCTGTCTGACAAGGCTGCACTTCCCTCCGAGATATCTGTAGACGTAGTGTCAATATCCTTCACAGCATCTTGAATGTTTGCCACAATCCCTTGCAATTGTTCTACTGTTTTGTTTGTAGATTCTTTAATTTGACCAAACTGACCTTTAAAATTTTGGGTTATTTTTTTATTCAAGTTACCCATTGCAAGCGCTGATAAACTTTCCTCAATAGCATTAAGTATTGTGCTAACTTGCTCCAGGAGACTGTTAACACCCTCAGAGATAACTTTGAAGAAACCTTCTTTCTCAACATCGGGTAAACGTAAGGATAAATCACCATTTGAAGCTTGTGTAATAACATCTTTAATGGAATTTTGCAGGTTCATCTCATCTGTTTGGTCTTGCCACTCAATAATTGAACCCGTGTAAGATCCATCATTTGCAAGAATTGGAGACGCTGTTATGAGTAAATTACAGTCTTTCAAATTTAGTGGCAGTATAATGGTTTTTTCAGCATTTATTATTATTTCTGAAAGGTTACGTACATTAAAATTCTTGCGATTTTTTTCAGAGGTGAGATCAGGAAAATTAAATTGTATAGCATTATGATATTTATTAATTAGGCTTTTAAAGGCTGTGTTTACGAAAAAGATATTCCCCTGACGATCACTTATACAAACCGCACCAGAAACTGACTCTAGGCCGCTTCTCACTTGTAAATTAAAAACACTTTTATCTTCAATTTTTTGCAGAGACTGCGCCATGTTTCCAATTTCATCTTTTCGATTAAGGCCCGCAATAACGACATTTGTGTCTCCGCGGGAAAGAGCAATAATTGTATTGTTAAAAGCTACCAACGGTTTGAGAATCATATAAAGGATTCCCCCCGTAAATGCAAAAACAGTAATTAATAGTAATATATTAATTAGTAAAACAGTATGACTTGTCGAGACAGTATAGCCTGCTTTTTCAAGAACTCCTTTGCCAAACGCATCAATTGCATTATTAGCTTTATCTGCAGCTTCTTCCAAATCATCAAAAGCTTTTTGAAACTCTTTTAGTAACATTATAGCCCTAGCAGGGTCAGTTTCTTTTACTCTAAAAACTTCCTCTGAGATGGCTACATAAGACTCAATAGCCGGTTTCAAACCAACTACTTGCTTCATAACCTCAGGCGGCATTTTTTGTTTAAGAAGATTTTGTAAAATATTTTTCATGCGTGTTTGATGCTCGTGCAAATCTTCCTTTGCTACTTTCATGCCCGTACCATCTGCAAATTGGCTGATAACATCACTATTTATAGCATCATGCATCATATCCATTTCCATAGTAGCGCTTTGAACAATCCGAACAGTATCTGATTCACTTAAGGATTTTTCAAGAGATATTGTGGAATAATAGGATGTGCAAATTATGCTTATGATTGTGATTGCAAAAAAGCTAAGAAGTAGAATACTTTTAATTCTAAGCGACACTAAATAATCTCGAAATATTGATTAACTAATATTAGATAAAACTTCTTTATTATTCGTTAATAAATGTTCAAAGAAAATTTGAATTGGAACAACTTATAAGTGTTTTAAAAACCCTATAAGTTCTGCAGATTTCTGCTTTTTCTTTTCTTTGTAATCTTCAACATGTTGACTGATTGTTTCTTCGTCTAACATCAACACTTCGGCGATCTTCTGGTAGGTCTACCCCTTGTCATATAACAACACTTAATACGATCAGCCACACGGCGATCGCGTTCACGACGATGCTGTAAGCGCAGCTGGGCCAGCTCTTTTTCAGTCAGATATAATTTAGAGGCTATTTGAATTTATCGTCCCCTAAAAGTGAGAAGTTTTTCGCTTGCTTTGCTTTTTTTTGTTTTTGTATGCCATTCCCATAGGTTATTTTATTTTTGAATCACGTAATCCAGCTATCGAGGGGCATGATTTACCTTGCATATCTACCGATTCGAATGTTGACCCATCCTTGGCTGTATTCATTATTAACCTCGATCGCTCACCAGATCGCTATAAGAAAGTTATTCATAAAATTAGTCGCCTAGATTTTCCTGTCGTAAGAATTTCTGCCGTTGATGGTAAGTTACTTAAAAAGCATGCTTTGTTAAATATAGTTGACTATGATTTTTTTGTCTTTGCCAAGCGACGTTACCCTAAGCCGGGTGAAATTGGCTGCACAATGAGCCATAGAAAAGCCCTAGCGGCTTTTCTTAAATCACCTTACAGCCATGCACTTATTTTGGAAGACGACGCTGATTTTAAGCCTTCAGAACTTAATAAGTCATTGAATTGGTTGTTGAAGCACAAGGATATATGGGACCTTTGTATTCTCGATAAGCGCTTGGATGATTATGCTGAAGCCGTTAGGTTAATTCCTGAGTTGAAAAGATCTGTAAGTGTTATAAGAGGAAAATTTCCTGGCTCAACTGCCTACCTGCTTAATAAAAAAACCGCCCTTTCGCTGATCGAAAAAATATACCCAATTAAAATGCCCTATGACGATTATTATCGACGCCACTGGGAGTTTAATGGACAATTTATCGGCCTAAAACCTAACTTAGTTGGTGATAATGGTTTCCTATCAACTATTCAAAATGATAGCCATGACGAAGACATATTTTTTTTGGAAGAAAATTTGGAACAGCCTTTGGCGCCATCCTTATGCAGCTCAAACCAACCTTATGCGCTGGCTAGGTTATCATGTAGACCTTAGAAAGGTTAAATCTAAACTTTGCAATTTTAAGAATTCGTGATTCTCGATGAATATTCTATTTTTTTCACTTTTTGGTTGTTCTAAATCTATACTAAACCCAGGTATCAAGCACAGTGCCCCGTTGCTGAGTAGGACCCTGATCTTTTAGGTGCTTATTTATACGCTGCAAATCTGCCCTGTTGAATTCTTGTTTTTTATCTAGAATCTCTTCCTCAGACTTAACATCTTCAACCGCACCTTCAACACGTTCACTTGTATTTGCTGCAGCCCTTTCACTTAGAACTCGATTAGACGAATGAACACTATGCATAGAGCTAAGATTGTTACCGGGGCGTGATACTGCTTCGACCATGGTTAAATTATACATTGAACTGCTATATAGTTAGATAGGGTAAATCTTCATTAGGTCAAGAAGAAACGTTAATAATGCATAAAATTAGAGGTTTATAATTTTTATGATCAAACTTTTTGTTGCTCATTCACGCTAAACGTAATCTGAACAATGGTCCTAATCATTAAACAAAGGCAAGTTTATTTTGTATTTTCTAACTGATTATTAAGGATCATGTTAAGGTAGCTGTAAAATTGACTTTGAAATAAACTATTGGGATCGTAATGCTTTTTAAGCCTAATCCATCTCTTTATCCCAGGATAAGAAGATAACAACTGTTTTGCCGTATAGTGCAAGCGATAGGGGAGATAAAAAGTTCCTTTAACAGCCAAGGCATCATCTATAACATCTTGTGTGAAATTTCGCATTTTTTCTTCGGCTTCCGGCGTTTGTTCTTGGGAAAAAAAGCATACGATGCCATAAACATCTTCTTTGGCATAAGGTAATGATGATATCGTGTCTTTTTGGACTTCTCGTATTGTAACATTTAATATATTAATCTTATGATTTATCACATGCTTCCTAAGTTTTTCAATAAATTGAGAAACATTTTTTGTCGGAATAAAGTATTCATGCAATACATCTTTCTTCTTTCCGTATAGTGGCCAAAGAATATGTATATCCGTATTCATCGCATCATTGCGACTCAATAACGTTTGTTTTCCTGCTAGCATCTTTGTATAGGTTTTTTCTGCCAGCCATCTTAATTTTTTGCCTAAACTATGGTACTCAGACAATCTAAAAATACTACGTTTAATTGCTACAAGTTTTTCAGGGCTAATATTATTCTTTGGTGCGAAAGTTTTTTGATTTTCATACCAAAACAAACCAACTTCATTTAGTAGATTGTCTGGATCTGTAGAAAGCCTAGCATAAGCTAACTCTATTTTGGGATTGTTCTTAATGTTTTTCTCAAAGGCTTCGTGTAAATTCTTTGCGCTAGTAAATAAAGCATGAAATTTTACAAGCGAATTTGGAACAGTTTCAAGTTCTGCATCTACAATAATAGCGAACATACCGTACCCCCCTATGACAGCATGAAATAATTCTGAGTTCAGAGAAGGTGAAATCGTCTTTATTTCGCCATCATGGGTTATAACGGTCATTTGTAATATGGTTGATCCAAGTGGTGCAGAGGATACTTGCCATCCATGGACATTGACCCCGATTGAGCCACCAACAGTGAATATATTGTCTGATTGCATAACTTTTACGCTTCTTCCATGGCGCACAAGAATTTCCTGGACTTTTTTCCAAGTAGCGCCAGCTTGTGCCGATACAGTCTTTGTAGTGGGATTATAGGTCACATTGTTAAATTTAAGCATATTCAGAAAAACGGCATCCTTAGAAAACGTTTGTCCACCCATGGAATGTCTGCGTCCACCAATACTTACTGTTTTTCCTTCTTTTTTGGCTATTTTAATACCTTCTTGAATATCTTTAATATTGTTTACTGTTATCATTGAGTGTACAAATTCGGAGCTGCCCCCTGCATCAATAATTTTTTTGGGTTTTTTTCGCACTATATTTTCTATGATATGCGGTTTGTTAGTCTGCATCCCTTTAACACCAGAATTAAAGAACAATTGTGCACTTTTAAAGTCATCAACAGTCCAGATAATAATCGGATAGCCATGAGAAAGCAGATTTGCCAAAAGCCTTGGGTCTAGGTTAAATCTGGCGCCTAACACATCAGGCCTAATAATTCGCCGTACTTGTTTTTGAACCCAGTGTTGCTTTAAAATCCATGGAATTTTGTTGAATTGTTCTTGTGATTCTTCGCCATATGCCGTTGTGTTATCGGCAAAATCATACATCAGCATAATATCGCGGCTACATAACCTTATGGCAGCGAGTGTAATAGGATTGAAAGATTCAACAAATACATTATCCTGAAGATTATAACGTTTTATACAGTCAACCACACGACGCGTTATCTTAAAATCAATTTTGCTATTAGACTTAATATCAAGAAAAATAACTTTTTGAGTGCCAACAATAGAAAAAAAATCATCTAGTGAGATAAGCTTTTCATCTGAATCTTTATATTTGACTTGAGACAGGTAGGACCAATCATAATTTTCTGGTATTCCTTGGTGATCTGTATATTCTTCTAAAGTATCTCCATGATATAAAAATAACTTGCCGTCTTTAGACATTCTTACATCAACCTCTATACCATCTACAGTACTTGAGAGCGTTTCTGTAATTGCAGATAAGCTATTGCCGGGAAAATCATCCGATGTTAATGCCTTATGTGCTATAACTTCAGGGAAATCATAATGATCTTTACCAACTGGTAATGCAGTAGGCGTATAAAGCGGTTCTGTGAGGGAATATACCCAAAGCCCAACAAGGAGAAATAGCGCTGTATATTTAAATTTCTTGCCCATTTATTACTTCATCAGTGGTTTGTTCTTTTTTAAAAAAAACCTTAAGACTGTTTAATATAATATGGCAGAATTAATGAAGTTTACATAAATATCGTCACTAATAATTTTTTTTTTGTAAATGCATATATTGTAAATGTACAGGTTCATATGGAATGAGACAGTATTGAGGTCTCCGATAAGGTATTTTTAAATGAAACCAGTGAAGAAACGGTCGTGATTATTGGAAATTTGGGGTTAGGTATTTATTTCCCACTGCCTCGTTAACCGTTTCGTAACGAAAATATTCAAAATGTGGTGTTTAGTGCCAAAGTTTTATGTAGAAATAATAGCAGGAAGCAACGTTCAAGGTGAAAAATAGAATAGAAAATGTAACTATTTCCTTAGCTATATTTTAATAATTATTACGTATGATATTTAAAATCCTTTTTAAACGTGAACAAGATGCTAGCTGTTGGTCAAAGAATTTTTGATTTAAAGGTTATTGAATGTTCGAAGGAAGAAGAATACAAGCCAACATCATTATATCAATTGTTTGCCAAGCGTTATGTCCTTTTAATTGGTGTGCCTGGCGCCTTTACACCCGTTTGTACTAAGGACCATTTAGCTGGTTTTGTTGAGGCTGGTGAACGCTTAAAACGCATTGCAGACATGACCTATTGCCTGAGCATAAACGATGTATTTTCTATGCAAGCTTGGGCAAGATTATTAAAAACTAATGATAAATATCTTCACATGCTATCAAGTCCTGAATGTTTACCCATACTTCGTAAATATGGCTTAACGGAAGATTTAAGCAAATCATCCTTAGCATCTTTAGAGCTTGGGGAAAGGCCAAAACGCTTTGTGATGCTTTTAAGTGATTTAGTTATTCAACACCTCGAGGTTGAAGAAAGTGTTTTGGTTTGCAAAAACACATCAGCAAAATACTTAGGCCAAGTCCTTTCTTAAATACGCAGATTTACCTTATCAGCAGTATACAAATTTTCACTGTCTACAAGTGTTTTGTATATGGGGTTTTCCTTGTATAAACTCTGGTGGGTACCGTTTCCGATTATTTTGCCATCATGCATAACAAATACTTTATCAGCATCACGAACCGTACTTAAACGATGCGTGATACTAATCACCGTACGTTTTGAAAAGGCGTTGTATAATTGTGATTCAATAAAGCGGCTTGTTGTGTTGTCTAAGGCACTTGTTGCTTCATCTAGCAAAAGAATACTTGGGTTGCATAGCAAAACCCTAGCTAAGCATAAGCGTTGCTTTTGTCCGCCAGATAATTTTATGCCTTGCACACCAACCTGGGTATGTAAACCATAGGGTAAGGCCTTAACAAACGATTTGAGATCGACAAAATCTAAAGCATCCCATAGGTCGGCTTCGGAAACTTGTAAGCATCCATAGGCTAAGTTTTCAAATACTGTGGTAGAAAAAATAATATTATCCTGACTTACGAGTCCCATATGCTTCGCAAGGTTTTCTTGGGGGATGGATAAAATATTTTTCCCTTCTATATAAATATTACCTTTTTGGGGTTGGTATAATTTTAACAAAAGCCATAAAAGAGTTGATTTACCACATCCTGATGGTCCTACAATGGCTATTTTTTGGGCAGGCGCTATCGAAAGACTAATATCTTTTAGAATCACTTTCTGCGGATAAGCTGGGTACGCAAAATAGACTTGATGTATTGCAACTGTGCCATGATTGGTAAGTTTTATATCTTTATTCACAGGTGTTATGCCAATAAATTTTGTTTGCTGGTTCATATAGAATAAATATTGTTCAGCGCACAAGCAGGCTTGTATGTAGCTTGAAAGGGGTGGCCCCATAGCGGCAATTGTTCCGCCTAAAATGACAGCATAAAAAATAAAAGTGGTAAACGAACCAGTGTCTAGGGATTCAGAATGAATTAATAATTGTCCAAACAGAAAAATTGCAAATAAAATAAAAAAAATAGAAATAATGCCAATTGTTGCGGTTAATGCTTGGGTGCGGCAGAGCTTTTGGAACGAATGGGTAACCTTGAGGCGATAGCCATAAAAGTTGGCGTTGTTTTGCTGCATATGATTAAAAATCTTTGCCGTACGCATATTAAGCAGCATTTCTTCCGTATGGCTATTTAAAATTTGTGTATCAATATTATGGGATTGCTTTAAAAGTTTAGTTTTTCTTGCGACCAAAAATATCGGGATAAGGCCAATACATATGATAGTAAGGGAAACCACTAAAAATAAAAAATTTTCATAGGCCATAAGGGCAACACTGCCAAGAATGATGATCGTGTTGCGAACAAGTACACCGACATCCCTTGTTAAAAATATTTTTAGGCTTTCCGTTTGCGTTTCTAAAAGCTGTAAAATTTTTGCAGGGGGGGTGTTGTCGTAAAAATCTATGGTGAGTTGGTTTAATTTATGGAAAAGATTTTGCTGTATACGGCTAATTATTCCTTCACCAATTTTATTAAGGAAATACACCCGTACAAAACTAGCGATGGCTAGGGAAAATATTGCTATGAACACAATCATAAGCTCAGGTAATTGTTGCACCAGTGGGAGGGAAAAGAACTTATTGTTTATTGCTGTTTTAATGGCTTTTCCACAAGCTAAAACAATAATTGCTGCCGTAAATAAACTTAAAACCACACAACTGACACTAAATGTATACCGTGAAATTTCAGGGGCTACTAATTTTTTCAGTGCATTAAAGCTTGTTTTTTTTTTATTAGGCATGATTGTTTGTAGCCATAGGATCAAGACTTTCAAGATCCTGCAAAAGAACATCTTCAAGCAATTGTTGGCTTCGTGTGCATTGCCATTTGGAATCAATTAAAGCGAAATGATGTGCACCGGTTAGGGGTGATGATAGCCAAATTTGGTCCATAACACCGTGGTAGTTCATTAAAAAGGTTCCTTTCGGTGTTGCTACAGATAACTTTTCTGTTTCAATATCAACATCAAAATTGAACATTATTTCAAGCTTATCACAAATGGATTCAAAAGTTTCTTGTGCTAAGGAACGGTGTTGTGACATATACTTATATATACTTTAAGC
>CAYGPH010000047.1:0-8774 GCA_964351815.1 uncultured Verrucomicrobiales bacterium
TCAGTACATGACCTTTTCCTGCAAATCTTATTATGACCATTTTATGTAACTTTAGCTATATGTACCCATTCGCAATCCTTGAATGAGGAATCTTGACAGCGATATTAGTAAAAATACCGATGTTTATACCAAAATCTTCATATTTAAAACTAAATCAGCAATTATGCAGGGGTCTTAAATTTATATCAAATTGTGAATACAGGTTCTTAGTCTTTACTGTTTTTTTTTCTGTTTCTTGTACGTTTTCCAAACTACCAGCTTTAGCCACTAGTCGTTAATAAGCACTCTTATAAAACCTAGGGCGCATTATGATTCCTAATCAGCGATTCTAGGGGGTTTAGCGCTTTTTCCAAAGCATCTAAGGTTACAGGTAGCGCTAATTGTAATACACGATCATTTAACAACCCAATTAATTTTTCATATGCCATAACATATTCCCTATGTTGGGGAATTTCTTTACCCGTATATAAAATATAGCCTATTTTCTCCATCCTCTCTTGGCTGCTTAACCAACTTTCCTTGGGAGGCACCGTAAGAGCCTTGAAAAAATTTGCCGTTCCTTGCCATAATTTAGCATGTTCTGGCACACATACAGCAAGTTGATCGTATTGATACCATGCCAAACTAAGATTTAGCCTTACTTCATTAGTCCATTGCCTATCAGATTCAAAGCTTTGCGATTTCTGCTGCCAACCAAATATTAATGTATCAACTTGTTGCAATGTATAACCTAAAGTTTGATCTTCAGTGCAAGCTTCTTCATATGCTTGCCTTATAAGCAAAAAGTTTTCTTTTGCTTTCTGAATTTCTTGCCAGTCTTGAGCTCTATATAAAAGATATGTATCTCTGTGCATTCGACTTGAATTTTCTTGAATGAGACTATTTAATTGGGTGATAACAATATTAGAATCTATTAAATATCCTAATCGTGCAGCTGAACGTATAGAGAGCACTTGATTATCTGCAAATTTCAAAATTTCATGTATATGGCTAATATCACTTAGTCGTTGTTGGTATTCAGGTTTTAATTTTTCAAATTCCACTTTAGCAGCTTTAATAGCTTGGTGGGTTAAATCAACATTAGAATGTTCTATCCATTGGGAAGCAGATAATTTTTCTTTCAAACATGCAAGGATTTCATCTTGTTTTTGCGTAATAGAAAAATCATCTTTGAAAGTCTCGTACGAAAAAGATTCATCATCAATCTTAGGTTGATAATGCTCTAGGGAGGGTGGAGCAAGCATTTCTGTGGAAAATCTATCAACTGGTTTCAATGCTGGTGGGGTATTAAATTCCATGCTTTTTTCATCCCAGATCGCATCTTTATATTGGCTTATCATATACTCTACAAATTCAGAATACATTTTTGCATTAAGTAAAAAAATATCTTTTTCCATAAGTTTATTTAACGCGTAAATCTTTTTTAATTCGCTTAAGGGATGAACATAAATACCTAACCTTCTTTGTAGATCATTAGAAGACAACCTTCCCATAATGTATTGTAGATTTACTTTTGCTGCATTTTTCTGCTGTAGAACCTGTTCGGCTGGTAACTGATCCAACCCATGGGGATAGTATCTTTCAAGCAGCAAATACGGTGCATAAAAGCGCTGCTGATAAATGGGGTTTGCAAAATATTTACCCGATATAACAGTTAATCTTTGTAACCTTTCAGGATCAGGAATTAATACTTCTTTTCTTTCAAGAGATAATTGCGAAAAAATACCTATATTTGGCCTTGACTGAGAAACCAAACGGCGATTGTGTTGTTGAGTTTTTGCATTTTCCCAGCCTAAGGCTATTTCTTCCTCTGCAGCATAAAATTCTGCGGCGCTTTGCAAAAAATCGTCATTTAAATAGTCCATTACGGTTTCAAAAGCAGATAGATAAATTGTTTTTTCATCATCAGGAACATCATTGCACCTAAGTTGTTCTAAAATTATCAACCCCAAGTTTTGTAAGTTTGCATCTTCAGGACTATCGGAAGCATTCCAATAGGGAATGTTCCGTTTTAAAGCATTTTTATCTTTGGCTAAAGTTAGTACCATTGCATTGTATAAATTCACAACATTTTCACCAACAGTATCTGCAGCATAATAAACCCCAAAGAATTCACGCTTCTCTTGTTCACTAAGTCCCTTGTACAAATAAAAGCTGTGGGATTTCGCTAACAAATCTTGTACAGAATCTTTGCCATCTGCTTGAATACGTATAAAACCTTGCCACCATTTAAAAAGCAGTGTTTGGCGAAGCTGATCATATTGTAAAGTTGTATCCCTTACGAATTGACCATATTTAATATCCCCATAACCTGCATATAATTTTACCTCTTCCTCGGGAATAAAATCCGGTAAATCAGCATTATCTTTTATACCATCTAATAAATTTGAGACGTTGTTATGGTTTTTAAAAAAATCTAAAGCAGATAGTTCAGCGTATCGAGCTTCAAAATCTGATAAATTTCTTTTTACGAAGCCTGTATATTCATCAAAATCTCTATATTGCAGTGCTTCTGCATGATAAACAGAGGATTCTTCAAATTCTTCAGGGTTTGAAAAATTTTCTAAGGATGCAGAAAACACTGCATTCAGAAAAACAAGGAGAACAAAAATATTTTTTAAGGTCATATTTTTAGATAAAAATTAGATAACTATTCATAGTTAAGCATAGATAAAATTTTACACAATATTTTTTAAGCGCGACATTTGTCCACATAGCCGACTTTTTGTGAGTATTCCCTATAAAACTGCTGATTTCTTGTTCAAAACAGGAGCAATATAACAGCTAATAACAAATAAAATGATTCGAGAGCTTGGCCTTGAAATAATTCTTTAATACCAATACCTGTTTTTTGTCGTCAAGCTTTAGCTTGTGCCCACTTCGATTAAGGTGGTAAGTAAAGCAGGGTGTGTTTCTGGGCTTCCAACGCTTTCACCAAGACAGCACTTTTATGTATGCCACGTCGCGTTATCCATGACCACAGTGCTTTATGGAGGGAGTTTCGGCATGAGGTCTTGAAGCATCCATGCGTTGAAAAAACCAGTGTTGATGGTGCTTTCGAACAAGCTTACCATCAAAAGAGCACTGTCTAGCAAAGCACTTATCGCATTGGTGAGACCCTTGGTTCCCCAATCATGGGTTCCATAACATCTATAACTAAAGTTTCATAAAATGATCATAATAAGATTTGCAGGAAAAGGTCATTTACTGATCCGCCAATTTTGCGTCTTAAGGCTTTTGCCTGTGCCCATTTTTTTCTCTACTGGATTAAGATCGGGTGAATATGGCGGTAGGTAGAGTAGCGTGTGTCCATTGCTATGCAATGCTTTTACCATGTCAGCACCCTTATGAAACGTCGCGTTGTCCATGACAACGACACTTCTTGGTGGGAGTTTCGGGACGAGATCTTGGATAACCCAAGCGCAGAAAACAGTGGTGTTCACGGTGCTGGCAAACATACTTACTGTCAAAAGACTTCCACCTAAATGTGCGCCGATAACATTAGTTCGGCCTTTGGCTTCCCAATTAAGCATCAGGCAGCAATGCCAGCTGCTGGGCCTCAATAGGTCCAGTTAATACGCCCGTCCCGCAGTCATGACCATGGACAAGCAGCATATTTTGAATCGCATGGATGAAATCTTTACGGACCATCCGCATTACGGTCATCGCCACATGATGCATGTCTTACGGGCTAAGGATTTTATGAGCGAGCCTAAGAAAATCAAGCGTTACTATCAGATTTAGGGTATTAAGGCGATTTATCCCAAAGTGAATTTAAGCAAAAGAAACCAGTTCCACAAGGTTTATCCATACCTATTGCGAGGATTAGACATCCAAACCAAATCAGGAGTGGAGCATGGATATTACTTACGTTCGCTTAGCTAAGGATTTGTTTTACTTATGCGCGGTTATCGATAGGGATAGTCGTTATGTTTTAAGCGGGCGCGTGTCGATAACATAGCAGTCTGATTTTTGCATTGAAGCGTTACAAGAGGCCCTTGTTTCTTATGGTAAACCAGAAATTATTCATACCGATCAAGGGGTGCATTTTGACCTGCAATAATTTTATATCGGTGCTTCAAGGTCATGGTATAGCTATCAGCATGGATGGCAAGGGTAGAGGCTTGGACAACGTTTTCATTGAACGTTTTTGGCGATCACTAAAGCAAGAAAAGATCGACAGAATTGACTTGAGCAGTGTTAGGCAAACAAAAGAGGCGATAACGGAATATGTGGAATTTTATAACAATCACAGCCTGCACCAGTCATTGGGATACGAGACGCGAAGATCAGTGTATTTTGTCGAAGAAAAAATGAAAAATAAAGTTATAAAAATGCCTATGGATAGGATGGATAAGTTTTGCAACTCACCCACATATCAACAGGCACAGCAACCACAACAAAATTATACATAATGGATTTTAACCGGGAGAATTATAGCTCAAAACCTATGCGAAATTTGTCTTGCAAAAAGGGATCACTATATGTTCTTTTTGTATGAAAGATTTTTTTTAAAGGCCCATAATGCACATTAAGATTGACTGCTAAAAAAGATTACGGCATAAATATTGTTGTTGGGCCTGTAGTTCAGTTGGTTAGAACCCCCCGCTCATAACGGGGATGTCGTAGGTTCGAGTCCTGCCGGGCCCACCACTTTTAAATATTGTTATGATCTAGATTAGCATGTGAAGTCTTTTTTTCAATAAATTCCAAAGAGTTTGAGGAGTTATTTACTACCTCTAAAATTGAATCTAAACTCACATTCTGTTAAATGCAAATAGAACTTATCATCGGTCAAACCATTAAACTTAGCCAGGCGTCGTATAGCAAAGCTCCAAAAGATCATTGGATACCATTGACATGGTTTTTTCCTCTGGCGAATTCTTTGTGTGAATGAAAGACCCGGTAGTGATCATAGCCATTAACAATAAGACCATCATAGGCCTCCCAACGATTGGTATAGTTGGTTGACCCCTCAAGAATTTACCTTATATGATAGGCATTAACTGCTCTTTAGAACAGTTTTTAATAATCTTATCGTACACCTTTATCACCCCTTTTAAACAGACCAAACACCGGAATTTTCCAGCTGCACCGTGGCCTTTTTTACCACGAATTCTTTTTGCGCCGAAGTAAGATTCATCACATTCAATTTCGCCAAAAAAGAGTCCGCCTGCATTAAGGGTGAAGGTAACTATTTTTCGGCGAAACAAGTTATTATAACGGTTAATAGTGTTGCGGTTGATTCCTAATATTGCTGCTATTTTATATTATAAGCAGTAATATCCTCACAAAAGTGCTGCATAATTTTTTTTATTTTATAATCGCTTAAACCCTTATTTATACTAGCATTAAAGCCTTTGTTTGTCGGTTATGCTAGTCAGACCCATTATTTCCCAAAGCACGCGACATTTCAAAGGTTACTTTTTGAATAAGCAGTTTGTAATAATCTTTACCAGTCAAAATATTAGCGCCAACATCATCAACTGTACAAGTTGAAAGGCCTAGTCTTTGAGCAATGTTTTGGGTTAAAGTCCCACTGTATTTGGGTGATATGATTAAGCACCTTGGTTGAATATTTTTTCTATTAATCGCATCTTGTATAGCAAGTAAATGCTTCATATATAAGCTTCCACTCTGATCAAATTTGATAACGCCTATACATTGTGTCCCAAAAGCATCGTCAAAATACAGGTAGCTGTCATGGTAAGTAAGGTATTGTTCACCTTGTAGGGATGAAAAAAAACCTTTTCCATGGTCATATATATCCTGCAGGTACTTTACCGTCTCAAGGGTATTCTTAGCTAAAGTTTCATGGTATTTTTTATCAATTTTTTGGCGTAATTCTTCGCTAATTATAACAACAGCTTTTATCATGGTTCGTGGGTCTAACCAATAATGGGAATCATATGCATTGGGGTTTTGTGCGCCAAAAAAATATCCACTACGTTTTTTTTTCAAAGTAAAGTTGGGGTCACTTTCTAAATTAATAGCTTTGTGCCAGTAGGGCTTTAAGACCTTAAAAATTTGTGGTTCAGCGCTTTCACCGCTCCAAATAATAAATTCAGATTGCTTTAAAAGTTGGTATTTTGAAGGTTTCAGTTGGGTGCTGTGGGGACAAAACGGACCATCAAGTAAGATATCGACAGTGGCTATATCTTCAAGTAAATGGCAAACTACACTGTGTAAAGGTTTTGCAGATACAACAACATTAATTTTTTCCACAGGTTTGGTTTTGACGAAAAATTTTTTAGTAAAGCTTGGAAGGGTTTTATTCCCTATGGCTAAAAATTCGTAAGATACGACTAAAGCCAAAAAAGCAGAAATAAAAATTAAGTTTTTGCGCATGTGTATAAGTTTAAGTTTTGCATAACTGTTTAGTCCCAAATACCTTGTGGTTTGGATTAAAAGGAAAGTTTGAAGGATCTCTTTCAAACTCTTTTAGAATCATATCAAATGGCGTTTGATATTTCAAAGACTTTAACTTCCTTTGATGATTATACAGTAACACAAAGGCCATTAGATGATGTTTAAGCTCTTCCATAGTCTCATAATATCAGTGCTTCATTGTGTATCTCTTGATAATTCTATTTGTAACCTCCACCTGTCCATTCGTCCATGGAGGTCTAAATTTCGTTAACCGATGTTCAATATGATGCCTCTTGCATATCTCATCAAAGGGATGAAGCTTATGCTTGGGCCTTAGGTGTTCTGCCAATAAGGCATAGGTAAACTGTGCACCATTATCGGTTAATATGTGGGTTATCCTGAAACAACAATTAGCTATCAGGTTATTAAGAAATGACGTTGATGTGTCTACCTTCATATTATCATGCAGCTCGACATAGATGTATTTGGTTAATCTATCAATAGCTACAAACAGATAAGCCTTACCTTCCTCGGTTTTCACTTCACTAATATCCACATGAACATAGCCTATTTGATAGGCCTTAAAAGCCTTCTTTTCCCTTTTTTGGTTTTCATTCTTAGGCAAGACATTAAGCCCATTTCTTTTCAGGCATCGATGAAGATTCGATCAGTTAAGAGCTGGTATCTTGTCCTTTAAGGCAATGAAGACATCATCTAAGGGCAGACCTGTAAGTCTTCTAATTCGCATACAGCTTGTTGCTCAGTTGAGGATAAACTGCTTCTTATTTGAATTGGACCGGAAGGTTTATCAACAACTGGCACATCATTCCTCCACCGATAAACAGTCTTTATATTAATACTATATTTTTTAGCTAGCTCAGAGGCCTTCTCTTTAGATGCCTGTATTTCTTTTCTTTGAAGTCTTCAACACGTTGACTGATTGTTTCTTCGTCTAACATCAAAGCTTCCGCGATTTTCTGGTAGGTAACCCTTATCGTAAAGCAATACAGCTTTAATGCGATCCCTTATTCAGCCGTCTCTTTCAAGTTCGGTGTTGGGATTGCAATTTTATGTGCTCTTCTTCTGTCAGATACTTCTTCATACCGTTTTAAACTAAAATTTTAACTAAATTGCAACCCTTGATTTAGATTGGGCCTAATGTTGCTAACGTCACAACGCTAGAGTTTATCTTTTTAAAGCTTTACCTATCATTCTTCTTTCATTGCACTAGCTGCATTTAATATTTCTTTTACGGCAATATCTTCAATCGTCTTTTGTGTTTGTCGTACCAAATCAGTATTTAGGCTTTCAAAAAAACTATCACGTTGCTTAGTCTCGTTATGTGATGGAATAGCGTTTAACCAGATAGTATTTAAATTTCTAATGTACTCTACTCTACAAACTGAACTAATTTCCCGTGTTTGCCTATAAATTTCATTGCTAATCCTAATAAGGAAAGAATTATTTAACTTTTGATTAGGTATACTTTTTAGGGCAGTTTTAAAGGCATCGGCATAATCGCCATGAAAACAAAACCACCTATTTAAAAAACCATTTATATAATGGGCAGCATAGTCAATACCTAATGGTTTTTCTCGCTCCCAAGTAAATTGTTCAGTGTCATAAAATGGGTTAAGCTCTGGTTTATAAATTTGAAGCTCGCGTTGTTGGGCAATTAATTCCGCATAAGTTTGTTGACCATGTTCTGCAGGGCCAGCACTGTATATGTTAAAAAATGCAAGTGTTGCTGTAAGAATAATTGTTGATTTGTATAATTTCATGTTTTCAAGCTTCCGCTGTTGTCTTGATAATAGTAATATAATTACTTATATTCTAATTACAACTAAAAAAGAAAATAAGTAAAAAAAACCTATAACAGTTCATTTACTACTGAATTTTAGCTTTTAAACCTTCAACTTCTTGCTTATTTTCTAACCAGTCTTTTATGCCACCACCGTAGTGGTAAACATTTTCATAACCTAACTTTGCAAGTTTTTCGGCTACCATATCACTTGCTGTACAACGCTGGTTTGCACAGTAAACAACAATTTCCGCCCTTTTGTTTGTTAGTAACTGCTCTATTTTGCTATCATCATCAGCAGGGGTTATATTTATTGTTTGCGACCCGATCACATCGTCGCCCACATTAATAATACGTGCATCTACAAACTGTGCACCAGATTCAAGTAAATTTTTTGCCTGCTCAAAACCAATATCTTTCATGGTTGAATTTTTGTTAATGCTTGATTCTGTGGTATCGCTATTTTTAGCTAAAGTTGTATTTTTATTTGCACTTTCTTCGCAAGCTGTATTTAAAAAAAATGTAATACCAAGCATGGAAAAGGGAATAAAGTTTTTGAAAGGCATAAAGATTTTATTGATTATAAGTTACCCTCTTTCATTGA
>CAYGPH010000048.1:0-6814 GCA_964351815.1 uncultured Verrucomicrobiales bacterium
TGAAGAATATAAAATTAAAATATATGAGCCGGGATCATTATTAGAATTGCTAAAGGGTATTGGGTTTCGTGATGTTAAAATACTAAAGGCTTTTGATCGTTCAAATAGCCCTAGTAACAGCGACGAGAGTATCGTCTACGAATGCAGAAAGTAAATTAGAATTGCTTTTCTTAGGATGCAAAGAAAAATGAATACCAATCCCACAAAAATTACAAAACTTGAACAACAGATTAATCGCTTGAAAAGTCAGCGGGCCCGCTTACAACATCAACAAAAAAAACATGCAACCACGGAACGTCGCCAACTTACCCGCACCCTTATTCAACTCGGTGGTCTTTTTACATTAACCCCACTTTTGGAACAAGCCAACATAACCCTTGGCGAGGATTTGCAGGCAGATATACACGCCCAAGATTAGGCTGCCATTCTTTTAAGGGTGCTGCATGAGGTCGTAGAACAACTTCGCCCTACCCTTGATACAAAACAAATAAGTCACTTCCAGAGGAAGGGATTAAGGCTGATGAAAATAATGCGGGCGCTTAATGATTCGCATCGCAATAGAATATTTGCAAGACTCTTTTCTTAATAACTATTCTGTTCTAGCGAACCTCTTTCAAATATTTCTTCAAGATCTCCATCTACAAATCCGATAGCAACAGCAATAATGTGCAGGTTTTTTTTATTACTTAGTTGCTGTGCTACGATAGGAGATATCAGTGTTTTTGTTATTTCAAAATAACTTTCCCAATTTTTTGCTGTAAACTCTTCTGATAGAGATCTAGGAACAGGTTCCCATATTTCATCGCATGCCCAGTCGGGATCATCCTTATCAAAAAATGAAGTTCCTATCATTTCAATACCAAAATCACCACCACCCCACTCAAATAAATTAAAACACAAAGCATTAACATTTTCAGGTATATCTTGATTAAGTGCTTCATGAATCCAGGCTGATAATTTACCTTTTAAAGAATCAATTGTAGGATTAGTCTCCATAAATTTAAGACCCTTCTTGATTAAGTTTTTGCCTTAGCACACACTGTATTGCGTAAAAATTAAACAATAAAATTCTATTCACCACAAATTCCCATTCCACATCTCTGTTAAAAATTCCTGTACGGGCCATATGGTGATTTCATGATTATCTATATTAATTATTCTTCTTCGTGGTTCCAATGATATTACGTTTAATTTATAGGAATGATCCTTACCAAAGGATAACAAGCCACTAAGGTGATTTTTTTGAATAGGGGTTGTAATTTTAACCTCAAAGGCCATATCAGCAAATATAAAATCAACTTCTTTACCCTCTTTTGTTCGCCAATAGGTAATCTCATCACGCTTATTGTTTAAAAGTTTGTAGGCCATTAATTCTAAAAAAATATAATGTTCAAAAGCTTTTCCTGCCTCTGATCCAATCATTTCTTTAAAATGAAATCTTTTTAAATATGAGGCAACTCCTGTATCAAATAGATAGAATTTAGGAGTCTCTTGTACTGTTTGTCGCTTTAATTTGCTACGGTATGGATAAATAAAATAACCCAAATACATATCTTCTAGTATTTCAAAATAGGTTCTCACTGTTTTGCTATCTACCCCGCAATCTCGCGCAATATTTGTAAAATTAAGCATTTCTGCTTGGGCAAAACCTACAACATCCAAAAATTTAGCAAAGGTATCACGTTTTCTAATATTTGCCTCTATCTGCACCTCGGTCATAACATAATCATAAACATAGGAAGCTAAAAATCTTTCAGGATTATCACTAAAATAATGACTAGGTATGAGTCCATGATTAAATATTTTATGCCAATTGAGTTCCTTTAGTTCCGCAAAACAAAAGGGAACAAACATTGATCTCCAGGCCCGCCCACCAAGTAAATTTGCACCAATTGATTTAATTCTTCTCGCACTTGAACCACACAAAATAAATTGAAAATTTTTTGATGATTCTATTAATCCATGCACCTCATCTAACAATAGTGGTACCTTTTGAACCTCATCAATAATTATGATTTTAGACCCATTCATAACTTTAAGTTCCTGTCTGAGATTTTGCGGTTCACGTAGATAGTGTTGATAGATATCTGCCTGTAGTAAATCTATGTATAACGCATCAGGAAAATTTTTCCTTAGATAAGTAGACTTTCCAGTTTTTCGAGCTCCCCATAAAAAACATGATTGTCCTTGAGGAAGAACAAGTTTTAACTCTCTTTTAATGGTCATCAAGAATATATTCCTTAAATATCTGATATATAAGGATTATAATCCAAAATAATAAAAAATCTACCTAACAAATGGTAGTATGTGAACAATCAGCATTTTTAGTTGCATTCATTATATATATATTTCTACATATAATGATTTCTACAAAACATTCTCTCTATAAACTTTCTATATGATAAGCTTTTGCAGATGCCAGGCTATCTTCATAGGTACATATTTTAATGTAGTTATCTACTTTTGTATAAATCTACATTTGTAGATTTGTAGCCTTACAATTGTAACTCTCGGAACATTAACATTGCACTTACACTTCTAAAAAAACGGATAAGACCTATAGTAATTCTTGTAAAGCACTACATAACTGTATATATATATTTGTTGATTTCTACATTTCTTTAAGATTACTTAGTTTAGAACGGTGATCGCTTATGAAATTCGCTAATGCTTTTTCAATAACGTTCGTCATAGATATATCATTTGAAGCACAAAACATTTTCAATTCTTTTTTTAGAGACTGTTTTATCTTTAAGTTAATCGTTTCCTTGGGTTCCTCGCGCTTAATTGGCCGTTGTGGTATGGGTGGCGCAGCAGCATGTTCTTGAATAGGTTCAGGTTCAACACGCACAAGGTCTGAGGTTAAGGTAAATTTGTTTTTAGACATAAATAAAATCCTTAGGCAATTATTTTTTGTTTAAGGGATTGGTCTTCTTTAAAAAGCTGTGATTTTAAAAAGTGCCATACCAGACTTAGCTCTTCTGCTGCAAGCTTATCACTAAACGAAGCCGATGTGCCCTGCCCCATGGCATTCGCATAAGCCGTACGATTCGTAATAATTGCCGGTGCCACCACACCAAACTGCGAAAGTACCGATGCCGCTTGTAATGATGCTTTAGAACGCGCTATGCCCTGGGTAATTACGAACAAAAATTTCTTTTTGCTTTCTTCCACCATACTAATCGTTCTCCCGATGGCCGTTAAATCTGGTGCTGTGGGTTTGGATGGAATAAGGATAAAATCGGCACTTTTAATACCAGCAATCGCATTTAAGCTGGCATCGCCCGGGGTATCGATGATACAAAGGTCAAAGGCTTTATCCTTAAGTTTAGCCAAAGTTACGTTTAAGTTATCAGCTATGGCATCGACCAAAAAAGGATTTTGATCTTCCCGCTTTTGCCACCAGCTTTCTAAAGTTTTTTGTGGGTCAAGGTCTATAAGTATGGTTTTATAGTTATTTTTTACGGCTTCAATGGCGATGTGTGCAGCACAGGTAGATTTACCGGCCCCACCCTTTCGGTTAGCAATTGTTAAAATTTTCATGAAAAAATTATTTTTTTATTTTTTTTATGTTAGCTTTTTTCACCTTAAAGCACAACATGTGTTTTGGTTGTATTTCTTTTTTTCTATATTTATTGAAATGTAGATTACTACAAATAAAGAAAATGGTTTTTCGTGTTTTGTAGAAAACCATATATAAATATTTCTTTATATATATATGTACAGATTTCTACATTTTTGTATGTCTATAGATAGTCTTTTTTTTAACGAATAATAACAGTAAAGAAAACTATTTTTATAGAAAAACAGATAACTATATATGTAGTTATGTTGTTTTGCAGCTAAAAAGAAAAGTATATTTATGTATAACTTTATTTCTACATATAAAGAAATAAAGATTTAAAGATATAAAACAAGGGGGAAAAACAAACAATTAAACACGTCATGGGCATTTTTTTCACCTATTGACACGGTTTATTTTTTATTTATTATTAAAATATTATTAATTTTAAATAGTTTATGAATACATCGACCAGAATCAATCTTACCATTCCATTAGAATTGGCCATTTCCATAGAAAAGGAATGCGATAAACGTGGAATAAAACCCCCACAATACATTAAAGAAGCCGTATTTGAAAAAATTAAACGTGTTCACGAAAATGATGACGCCCTTCAACTCAATCAAATACATGATGATATTCGCGCAATAAAAGAGGTGATTATGCAAAAGAACCGCATATAAAAAAAAGAAGCTGCGTCAACAGCCCCTTTTTTATCAAAATACATATTTAGCATTTAGTCACCGCTTAAGGCAGCAAACGTATACTAAAATATATATCACATACCTGATTTATATAGTAGCTTAACTGCTCGTGGTGTCAAGAAAATTCAAATTTTTTTACGAGGCAACACCATGAGTGTTTTTTTAACAAACGACCACTTTATTAGCGCGCAAGCACCACTTATAAAAGCTTTCGGCAGAACTGCTGCAACTTTTTTACAGCAGCTTCATTATTGGTATCAAAAACAACAGCCGAATAATGGCTGGATTTATAACACAGCCCAAGATTGGGCTAAACAACTTTGTGTGAGCAACCGTACCGTTCAACGGGTATGCAAAAAACTTCATAATCTTGGTGTTTTAGAAATTAAACGATGCAAAGCAAAAACCTGGAATCAAACCAATCATTTTCGTATCGACTATACCATGCTTGATCAACTGATTACGGATTCTAAAAAACAAGAACCCCGAGAAAACAGCATTGCGACATTATGTCGTACTGAAACACGACACAATGACGGTTTGTTACTACAAAAAATACAACATAGATCAAATATCTTTTCGAAAAAGGAAATTTTGCAGGAAGAAAAAGGGCAGGGGGCGCAGGGTACTATGGATGATTCTACACAAGCCTTGTCGTTACCTTTAGAACAACGGCAAGATAAAATCACCTCGATACAGCCTGAGAAAACGACAATGAAATCACCTAATGTTCCACAACAGATGCTAAATATCTGGCAGCAGCATCTTGGCCATAAGGCACCAGCTACCATGAATGCTGTTCTCGCGAAACATTTACAAGCTGCTTTGAAACATCGTTTTAATGGCGAGCTTGAACAATGGCAAACTTTTGTTAAGTCCATAAGCCAGAATGCGTATCTGATGGGTGAAAGTTTCTCGCTTTCTATTTTTTGGGCCGTAAGCTTTACGACCATTGATCGCTTGAAGGCGGGTGACTTTGTTTGTACTAAATCTTCTCAAGGGCAGAATTATGGTCCCCAAGCACAGCTTTCTTTGCCTCAAGAAGCAGAAGTGCTTGCAACTATTGAGGCGTCTACTGATAACACAGCCGTTAAGGAATTACGCAAAAAATTGCTGCAAGCCTGCGGAGTAGGGGAGTACATTTCCTATTTTGCAAAGGCCACCATAAGCGGCAAAGTTGCCGCTGAACTTAAGCTTGTAGCCTCGAATGCCTTTGTTGAAAAAGTTTGGTTTGAAAAGTATGTCCACCTGTTTGACGGCCTAAGAGTGGGGTAATAATGCTGCTCTGTTAGTTGTTTTGGTCGATATTATTATTATTTTGTATTAACATAACGCTCTAATAATTCACTGGTGATCGATGATGTATAAATTTAATTTCATTTCTTTTATGAGTTTGGCGGTTTTTAATGTTGCAAGTCTTTGTGCAACATCAATAACTCCTGATGATTTATCCGTCGCTAACTTTTCTTCCCTTGAATATATAGAAACTTTAGAACACAAAGGATTTACAGAAAGAGGTTTTGATTCTTTAGCAGGGCTATTAACAGGTGCAACTGGCGGTGATATAAGTGAGAGACAATTAAGTGTTTTTCCCTTCATGCCCTTGGCAAAGCCTGTGGTTTTTTGTGAGGATAGTGAAGGTTTAAGTAGAAGTAATCTTCCTGATCTATTGAAAAGGTTTTTACAGGATCAAGATAATCTAGGCAAAGCTTTTCAAGTTGGGCTTTATTTTAGGGAAATAATGTTAAAAAACAACCATGGTCTAGACCCTAGTGGAAATGATAGTGCGTTGGTTATTTTATCGCGTCAAGCCTGTGGTCAAGATCAAGCAGTAACCCTTGATCTGTTAATCGAACAGCTTAATGTTGAGTATATTACGATTGCAAATGAGGGTTTAAAGGTATTAAGAAGCGTTCCCACAATACAAAAGACCAAGGCTGACCCAATTGTTGATTATAACTGCTTAGATGATTACCTTGAGGCGCACTACGGTAATCGTGGTGACTATTGCTATGTCCTAGGCGATATGTATGATGAGGGTATGGTTGGTCTTATAAACAATGAACCAGATTACAAAAAAGCTGCGAAATATTTAAAAATTGCAATTGATCGTGGTCACTCAGATGCAGCACATAACCTTGGCGTTTTGTATTACATAGGTAAGGTTGGTGTTATGAGTGATGGCCAACCGAATTACGCAAAGGCTGCGGAATATTATAAGGATGCCAGTGATGCTGGTGATTCAGCTGCAGCAAATAACCTTGGCGTTTTGTATGAGCGAGGTAATATTGGCCTGAGAGATGATGGTAAACCGAATTACGCCAAGGTAGTGGAATATTATAAAATTGCCAGTGATCGTGGCAGTGCAGATGCAGCAAATAACCTTGGTTCTATGTATGTACAAGGTAATATTGGCCTGAGAGATGATGGCCAGCCAGATTTTGAAGAAGCAGCTAAATGTTATAAAATTGCCATTGATCGTGGCAGTTCAGGTGCAGCAAATAACCTTGGCGTTTTGTATGAGCGAGGTAATATTGGCCTGAGAGAT
>CAYGPH010000048.1:6914-8473 GCA_964351815.1 uncultured Verrucomicrobiales bacterium
AGAAGCAGCTAAATGTTATAAAATTGCCATTGATCGTGGCAGTTCAGGTGCAGCATTTAACCTTGGCGTTTTGTATGCTGAAGGTTGTTTTGGCCTGACAGATGATGGTCAGCCAGACTACGCAAAAGCCGTAGAATATTATAAGATTGCAATTGATCGTGGTGTTTTACAGGCAGCATTTAACCTTGGTTCTATGTATTTACAAGGTAAAGTTGGTGCAAAAGCTAAAGGCCAACCTGATTACGCCGAGGCAGCAAAATATTTTAGAATTGCTTGTGATCTTGGTTGTGAAAATTCTAAGGCAAAATTAAAAGAATTATACAAGTCAGGTAAAATTAAGCCTGCGGAGTAGGGGAGTACATTTCCTATTTTGCAAAGGCCACCATAAGCGGCAAAGTTGCCGCTGAACTTAAGCTTGTAGCCTCGAATGCCTTTGTTGAAAAAGTTTGGTTTGAAAAGTATGTCCACCTGTTTGACGGCCTAAGAGTGGGGTAATAATGCTGCTCTGTTAGTTGTTTTGGTCGATATTATTATTATTTTGTATTAACATAACGCTCTAATAATTCACTGGTGATCGATGATGTATAAATTTAATTTCATTTCTTTTATGAGTTTGGCGGTTTTTAATGTTGCAAGTCTTTGTGCAACATCAATAACTCCTGATGATTTATCCGTCGCTAACTTTTCTTCCCTTGAATATATAGAAACTTTAGAACACAAAGGATTTACAGAAAGAGGTTTTGATTCTTTAGCAGGGCTATTAACAGGTGCAACTGGCGGTGATATAAGTGAGAGACAATTAAGTATTTTTCCGTTTATGCCCTTGGCAAAACCTGTGGTTTTTGATGGGAGTAGTGAAAGTTTACGTGACAGTAATATCCCTGATCTATTGAAAAGGTTTTTACAAGATCAAGGTAATGCAGGAAAGGCTTTTCAAGTTGGGCTTTATTTTAGGGAAATAATGTTAAAAAACAACCATGGCCTAGACCTTAGTGGAAATGATAGTGCGTTGGTTATTTTATCGCGTCAAGCCTGTGATCACGATCAAGTAGTAACCCTTGATCAGTTGATTGAACAGCTTAATGTTGAGCATATTACGATTGCAAATGAGGTTTTACAGGCATTAAAAAGCTATCCCGAAATACAAAAAGCCAAGGCTTACCCAATTGATTATAAGTGTTTAGATGATTACCTTGAAGCGCATTACGGTAATCGTGGTGACTATTGCTATGTTCTAGGCGATATGTATGATGAGGGTGAGGTTGGTGTGATAAATAATAAACCAGATTACGCCAAGGCAGCGAAATATTTTAAAATTGCCAGTGATGCTGGTAGTGCATATGCAGCACATAACCTTGGCGTTTTGTACGCTGATGGTGATATCGGCCTGAGAGATGATGGCCAGCCGAATTACGCAAAGGCAGTGGAATATTATAAAATTGCAATTGATCGTGGTGACTCAGATGCAGCATTTAATCTTGGTCTTATGTATGCAAATGGTAATATTGGCCTAAGAGATGATGGCCAGCCAGATTTCGAAGAAGCAGCTAAATATTATA
>CAYGPH010000049.1:0-2126 GCA_964351815.1 uncultured Verrucomicrobiales bacterium
TGCAAATCAATTAGGTGATGAGGGGGTAAAAGCAATAGCGATAAGTAAAAATTTTGGTCAGCTTGTGCGGTTAATGTTGTTTGACAACAATATAGGTAATGAAGGAGGAATGGCGTTAGCTAATAGTGAAAACCTTAATCATATTCATTGCTTATCTTTGAGTTATAATAATATTACTGATGAAACCGTTAAAGATGCCATTAAGCTTAGATTTCCGAAAGTTATATTACAAGAAACGGTTTAGCTTTTAATAGTCAGGGGCAGCTAAGAAACTGCTGTGTTTAGTATTGACCCCCTGTTTTAAATAGATTGCTTACAAGTTACAGCCATCATCAAAATTTTATTCAATGTAATGTTTTTATTAATTGAGTTAATATTATTATGCAATTATTACATTCCATTCTACCAACAAAAAAAATAGCTAAGTATTATGCTAATGAAAAATATCATACTATCAATTGCACTTCTAACAATAGGTCCTGTATATTCGGCTGCAGAAATTTCTGTGGAAGCTTCAGAACATAAATTAGCCACACCTTTTACACTTGTTACTAATAGATGTATTGTGAAGCATAGTGATCCCGCAGATATGAAAGCCCTTGGGTGTCCGTCACAATATGACGTTTGCACCCTTTAACCTCCTAATCGAGCTTTTTATCAGATCTTATTCATATTGTGAAGACAGGTTCTAAGAACGGGATTATGGAAAAGGCTGTGAGGAACCATCCGTTGAATCGGTGGCAACCTAGCTTTAATCGCTTGAGTTCGCCGGTTAAGATACAAGGTGGAACAGTGTTTTGCGGCGTTTTAAGTTTACCCGCGCTGCTTATCGATCAACTATCAAGGTGGAAGCACAGTTTATCATGAAAGCCATTGCTTTTAATTTGGGTCAAAGACAAACAACCGCATTCCTCTATAAAAGGGATAAAATAGATAAAAAAAGTATTAGTTCTACTTATTTAAGGGAATTTTTATCCACTTGTACCCACTCACAAGCATCGAATGAGGCTAATCTTGACAGTGATATTGCAAAATTGACGATGTTTATCCCAAAATCTTCGTGTTGAAAATTAAATCAGCAATTATGCAGGGGTCTTAAAATATATGTTTAACAAATTAATTACATTGTTTATATTACCTCAGACAATTTTTGATTAAAGATAACACGTGTATAAAATTTTTTTTGCTATCATTTCCACCTTTTTCTTCCTAAGGTGTCAAACACAAAATAGCGCAATAGACAATGATAATTTTGACGATCTCACTATCGTTGTTAGTTCTTGTGATAAATATTCTGATTTATGGAAGCCTTTTTTTGAACTGCTTTTTATGCAATGGAAGGGCTTAAAAGAAAGTAAAATACCAATCATTTTGTTAACCAACACGAAAGATTTTAATGATCCAAGAATTACAGTAATTAAAAATCCAAATGAAATAAATTGGAGCCATTCTATGAAAAAGGCTTTAAAAACAATAAAAACAAAATATGTGCTGTATCTTCAAGAAGATTACTTTTTAACATATTTAGATTCAGACCAATTACAAAAGCTTTTTCAGTGCATGAAAGCATCTAACATAGGTTACATGCAATTGTATGGTCCAACCCTTGAAAAGCGTTCCCCCCATAACTGCCACAAAAATATCTTTATTAAAAATCGTTTTGAACATTGGCGTAACTCCCTTCAAGCAGCTTTTTGGGAACGAGAACTCTTTATTCGACTTATTCATCCTAATGAATCAATTTGGTATTTTGAAACTGAGGGCACAAAGCGCACACAAGGATGCAAAGAGCCTTTTACAACAGTACAAGAAATCAAACCAATAATTTATTATAACATAGTGCAAGAAGGGTACTTGAATGCAAGTAACAAAATGGCAGTTGAAAAAAAATTTGGCATAACATTCGATTCCAATTTACCGAAAGATTCAGATTTTCACTTTCGTCGCTGGGTAAGAAAAAAAATTATTATCCCCCTATACTGGGATGTTTATTGGCCCTTTAAAATCATAATTAAAAATTTAATGGGTAAAATTTAAGTCCAAAACAACAAAAATTTGCGTTTTTTCATAAATAACGCTATATTCCATAAGTTAAATATGTACGAATAGCAGCAATGGTGCTGCGC
>CAYGPH010000049.1:2136-8001 GCA_964351815.1 uncultured Verrucomicrobiales bacterium
CGCATAACTTTAAGGTGTAAAACATGAGTAACAAAACTGCTGGTAGTGATTTTACCGGTATCCGTGGCATTCTTTGGCCAATTTATAAATTTGAATTAAAAAAATTCTTACCAATGGGCATCATGATGATGTGCATTTTGTTCAACTACACAATCCTACGTGATACTAAGGATACACTTATTCAATTTATGAATGGTGGAAGCACGGAAGTTTTTAGCTTTTTAAAGCTTTACTGCGTTGTACCTTCAGCCATCATTTTTATGGTTGTATTTACAAAAATGGCGAATGCATTATCCCGTGAAAAACTATTCTATGCGGTGCTAGTACCATTTCTTGGTTTCTTTGGTTGCTTTGGATTTATAATCTATCCAATTGCTGATACTTTTCACATGAGTTTAGAAACTATTACAGCACTGCAAGAAGCTACTCCTGCATTGCACCACTTTTTCCCAATCATTGGTAATTGGAGTTTCTCTTTATTCTACATTCTTTCTGAACTTTGGGGCAGCGTAATACTTTCTATGCTTTTTTGGCAATTTGCTAACCAAATTACAAAAGTTGAAGAAGCTAAGCGTTTCTATGGCTTATTTGGAATGATTGGTAACGTTGGTTTAATTCTTTCCGGCGAAGTTATTAAAATGGTCTCTAGCTATGCTAAAAACATGGAATTGGCTGGCTACGATTCAACGGCTGCATGGGGTACAAACATCCGTATTCTTATGGGACTTATAATGGTATCAGGTGGGCTTGTCGTGTACGTATACTATTGGATGAACCGTAACGTGCTTACCGATAAACGTTATTATGATCCTGATCAAATATCAGGTAAAGCTAAGAAAAGTAAGCCTAAGTTATCCCTAGGGCAAAGTTTTAAAATGATATTTTCTTCTAAGTATTTAGGCCTAATTGCCGTATTAGTTATGGCTTATGGTTTATGTATTTATCTTGTTGAAGCTGTTTGGAAAGGTCAAATCAAACTCCTTTTCCCCGGTGATCCTAATGGTTATCAAGCCTATATGGGGCAGTTTTCACAATATACAGGTTTAGCCACAATTGTTCTAATGTTTGTAGGTAATAATATTCTGCGCCGTTTCAGCTGGAGAACAACAGCCCTTGTAACCCCGGTAATGATTATTGTTACAAGTGCGGTTTTCTTTGGTTTTGTTTGGTACAGTAATATGGAATCGCCCTATGCTGCTTTCATGGGAACAACATATGTTGCCGTTGCTGCGCTAATTGGTATGGTGCAAAACGTGCTATCAAAAGGTACAAAATATTCCTTGTTTGATTCTACAAAGCAAATGGCTTACATTCCATTAGATCCAGAATTAAAAACGAAAGGTCAAGCTGCGGTTGAGGTTGTTGGTGGCCGTGCCGGTAAAGCTGGGGGTGCCGCTATTGGTTCAACAATGCTTATGGTTGTTGGGGGAGGAGTTACATTCTCTAGCCTTGTACACATTATTGGCCCAATGGTTATTGTTTTTGCTGTTGCATGGTTGTTTTCTGTCTTTAACCTTTCAAAACTTTTTGAAAAACTTAAAATGCAACGTGCTGAAGAAGCGAAAGAAGCATCAACCGCTGCGTAAAGTAGCTTTTAGTGCTATATTAAAGGGAGCAAATGCTCCCTTTTTTTTTGTGAAAAATGCAACTTACTTATAATTATTTATATACTAGTGAAGGATTAAGTGCACTACATAATTGCTGGCTAAGTTATGTAGCTGATAAACAATCTGATTTGATTCATAAGGCACAACTGCTTAATAATTTTTTATGTGAAAAGTTTGAAATTCAGCAAAGTAGAGAACATCTTTTTTATCAAAGGGTTGCTAAGATTAAACGCCAATATTTACAGCGTTACATTGCACTTAAAACCTGGAAATATAATGATAGTTGGAAAGATTTATATGAATTCAAATGCTTAGATAGTTTTTTACATACGGCTGAACATGCTTTAGAAAATTTTATTAATAAACCAGATGAAAACTTAGAAAAGTTTTGTTTTTGGGCCCTTTATAGTCCAAACGCAAAAAATATAAGATCCAAGCACAGCATATTTCAACTCCCAAGAAAATTTAATAATGAATACAAAATTTTTGATATAGAAAATATTGCTGAAACAGTTCAATCAAAAAATTTAAGTCAGCGTAAGGGTTTTAACTTATCTGACCCAGGACTATCAGTAGATAAAGCCCAGGGTCAGTCCAATTATTGTATTAAATGCCATAAAACCCAAAAAGATAGCTGCCGTTCTGGCTTAAAAAACCAGCCTGAAAAACAGGGGTGCCCCCTTGATGTTAAAATTTCACAAATGCATCAACTATATCAAGATGGCTTCACATTAGGTGCTTTAGCTTTAGTAATGGTTGATAACCCCTTGGTTCCTTTAACGGGCCACAGAATTTGCTTTGATTGTGTTAATGCTTGTATTTTTCAAAAACAAGAAGCTGTTGATACTCCAGGGGTTGAAAGCCGTATTTTGAACGAAGTGCTGGCATTTCCCTATGGCGCAGAAATTTATCGCTTGCTTTTACAATGGAACCCTTTACTTAGTGATCCATTACCAGAAAACGCTAACAATAAAAAAATTCTTATTGTTGGTATGGGCCCAGCTGGATTAGCGTTAAGCCATTACCTTACAAGATCAGGGTACTTTGTAACCATTATCGATGGAGCGAAATATGAACCATTAGGGCAATTACCACCGCAACAATTGCTTAAAAATTTTGATATTTTTAAACCTTTGTCCACTAGAACTAATAAAGGGTTTGGAGGCGTTGCAGAATATGGGATCACATCTCGATGGAATAAAAACTATTTGGATTTATTATCTTGGGTTTTTTCTAAGAATAAAAACCTTGAAATAAAAGGTGGAGTATTTTTCGGCAGTAGTATAACCCCAGAAAATTACAAAGAATTTGGCTTTGAAGAATATGCCCTCTGTTGTGGTGCAAGCAAACCAAATTTTCTTGATATTCCAAACATTCTAGCCAAGGGTGTTCGCTTTGCCCATGATTTTTTAATGGCATTGAACCAAGGCGCACATAAGGATTCTTCAGCAATAGCAATAGATATTGAATCACCGGTAGTTGTTATTGGTGGGGGTTTAACATCAATTGATGCAGCAACAGAAGTGTTAGCTTTGTTAAAAAGCCGAGGTATTAAAAACCCTATGGTTACACTACTTACAAGAAAAAATTTGGCTGACAACACAGCTTTAAAAACCAATCCTTTAGAAGTGCAAATGGCATTGGAAGCGGGAATTCAAATAAAAACCAATTGCGAGCCAATGGCTATAACAACTGATAACAACGGCTGGGTAAGCAATGTTGCTGTTAGGCAAAATGGACATGAAGAAAATATTCCTGCAAAAAACGTCTTGGTTGCTATTGGCACAAATACTAATATTATCGATCACCCATATGTTTTTGGTGATGCAGACCCTACCTACAGGGGAAGTGTTGTTAAGGCCTTAGCAAGCGCAAAGTATGGGTATAAAAAAATTATAGATTCTATTCATCAAAAGCAGCATACACTGAAAGACAGCGTGGAAAAAATATGCACCCGTGGGGTTGTTTTAAAGAACACACCTGTTAACGCCTTTGCCCACAAGCTTATTCTTCATGCGCCCTTTTATGCAAAGTATTACCGACCAGGGCAGTTTTTCAAACTACAAACCTATGAAAGCAAAACGAAAAGTAACCTCCATACCGAGGGCATAGCCATGACACCTATTGCTGTGGACGTAGTAACCGGTAATATGACGTTTCTTTTATTAAAAATTGGTGCTTCATCAGTGCGCTTTAGTGTTGTACAAGAAGGTACTGAGATTTTTCTTGCAGGCCCTTTTGGTTCTCAAAGTTATATTCCTGTGGGCAAAAAAATATTACTATTGGGCGGCGGCCAACTAAACTTAGCAATGCTTACCATTGCCAACGCTATGAAACATTCACAAAACACTATAACCTGGTTTGCTGCTTATAAAAAACCAAGTGATATTATTTTTAAAGAAAAACTACAAAAGTTAGTTCCAAATATTACTTGGATATTTCAAGAACCAGAAAATAGTGATGAGGTCTCTGGAACAATAATAGATAAACTTGAAATGGAATCACAAAATTTAGCCTTCTATGACCATATTTTATGTATGGGACCTACCCCTATGTTAAAAGCCGTTGCAGCTTTTTTACACAAAAAAAACCTAAGGGCAATCATGAATATTAATATACCTATGCAATGTATGATGCAGGGGATATGCGGTCAATGCGCCTTAAAGCAAAAAAATAAGATAGTATTTTCGTGTCAGCACCAGGAAGGCCTAAGTGATTTTCTTAACTTTGAAATTATGCAAATGCGTTGCCAGCAAAATATTATGCAAGAAGCCTTTAAAAAAGAGGCTCATAATTCTGATTTATTAAATAAACCCATAAAAATAGACTGTCCGAGTTCAGATAGATATGAGAATTTTTGAACGGGCGAGCGCGCTCATAAATAGCGCAGTGAGCTGAGCCTCCTTTAAAATACAAAAAAGGGCCTCAAAGATTAAGTTTATAACAACTTAAACTAAGGTCATTAATCTGATGTAGATCAAAGGATTGCACAAGAATATTTATCGCCTGCACCGTTACGGGCCTACACCAGAATCTTTGGACGTGTACAGAAAGAAATACCTTTCGAGAGGCCGCTTAAAAAGTATCATTTAGTATGAACTTGTTCATTGTTCACTTGCACACTTGATGAACATTCTTGTTTTAAGTAGGCTATTAAGTGTAAGTTTTAAGTTCCCCCACATGAGAAAAATATTTATTTCCCTTTGCCTGTGTGTAACTTTATCCATATCAGCCACTGATAAAGCACAAGAAAGCGCTGTAGAGTATTCTGCAGCTCAGGTACACTCACCAGCATATACTGAGTTACTAGAGACACCACCTTCTTATAGCCAAAGTATTGCCGGGACAACAGATGATTTTTCTGTTGTTGATAGCCATTCCCTGCCTTCTCAACTTCCACCTCAACAATCAAGACCTGCCGTGGAACTTATGCCTGCAACAGAATTGATATCACAACAGCCAACGGCAGAAAAATGTTGCAATGCTGATTGCACTAAAAAAACTGTAGCAACCATAGCAACCTGTGGCCTTAATAAATGTGTTGACTGTGATTCATTTAAACAATGTTTTGGTGATGCTTGCAACAACCTTGGGTCATGGTGCAGTTCAAAATTTACCAGCTGCTGTGAATGTTCGAAAAACACCTGTAGTTCTTGTGGAAATTGTGCTTCTGAATGTCGCCAGAATACATTAAAAACTATTTTTTCAAAAAAAGTAGTTAAGGCTGTGGAATGTCCGATTGCTACAGTTGCATGTGGCATACCTATAGGAGCTTTTGCCGGCATATGTTGTTCTCTTAGCCTTTTTTCCGAAATAGAAAATCTGTGTATAATTCCATGCTGGGCAATAGCTGCAGGGTTTATTATTCCAGCGACCTCTATTGCAGGTATATGCTGTACAGCAGTATATTTTATAGATAAAAGTTTAGTTGAAGACACTATGCCTAGAGAATTCATGGATTTAATGTTTAATCATGGATACGATACAGATGGAACCTGTTATTGCTGCGGCGATCCCCAATAGGGTTTTATATCGGCACAAAAAAATAAAATAGTATTTTCATGTCAGCACCAGGAAGGCCTAAGTGATTTAATAGACTTTGAAATTATGCAAATGCGTTGCTAACAAAATATTATGCAAGAGACCTTAAAAAAAATCGAGAACCAAGATACATCCTGAAATGAAAGTGATTACAGACATACTATCTAGGTAGTGTAGACATTTAAACTTTCATATGAAATAATATTGTGTAGCAAAT
>CAYGPH010000050.1:0-7776 GCA_964351815.1 uncultured Verrucomicrobiales bacterium
AACTAAAAGCTTAGTTTTTTTATAATTTTAAAATTAGTGTTTTTCTGCATATAAATATAAACTTATCCTTAAGGTGTTCATGTTAGAATAAATATTGTTCTTTTTATTCTATTGAAGGAAATTGTGGACCACCATTACCTAAGCTCAGGGCCTTGCCGCAAACAAACCGGATGGCACATTCAAATGCTAGAAAACCATCCTTTATTGCATCGGTCTCACCGTGGAGCAAGTTCCTTAGCCATTATTGAGAGGCTCCTTGAAAAACAGCGGGCACTTTTAAGCATCCCAGCTGATTATTCTATTGCTTTGGTGCCGGGTTCTGGAACAGGATCTATCGAAATAGCGTTGTGGAATTTTTTAGGTAAGAATCCGTGCAATGTGCATTCCATTGATGTTTTTAGCCAGCTTTGGGCAGATGATATACATTTGCAGATGAATATTCCCCATCGTATTACTAAGTGTGCTTATGGTACTCTCCCACCCCTTGTTGATGATAAGCCAGAGGAGGATCTTATTTTAACCTATAGCGCCACAACAACTGGTGCTGCCTACCCGAATACCGATTGGTTAACAAAAGATCGTCACGGCTTAGTTATTGTAGATGCTACAGCAGCAGCTTTTAGCTTTGCAATGGAAATTCATAGAATTGATGTTCTAACGTATTCCTGGCAGAAAGGCCTAGCAGGTGAAGCTGGTCATGGAATGATAGTCCTAAGCCCTAAGGCTATAGATTTTCTAAAGTCTTACCAACCAGGTTGGCCAATACCAAAGTTATTTCGTCTGCATCAATCAGCAGATAAGAAAAAATTGTTATTAAATGAAAACTTGTTTAAAGGTTTCACGCTAAACACACCATCCGCCCTAGCTTTAGCCGATCTTGACATAAACTTGCAGCTTATAGAACAAAAGGGCGGCATTCAAAACCACTACAAACAAGGCTATGAAAATACATACTTTTTGTACAATTGGGTAAAAAATCACCCAAGGTTAAGCCCCATTACCACTGATCAGGTTCAAGTAAAGTCTGGGTCTGTATGTTTTCAAGTTGAAGGGCAAACGGAATTTCCTTATTACAAAGCTATTGCCAAACGCTTACTCGATAACCACCATATTTATGATTGCGTTAATCATGCTTACTCAGTGCCTAGTTTTCGTGTTTGGTGTGGTCCCACCGCATGTCCTGAAAGCTTAAAAGCCTTTACAAAACTTTTGGACGAATACCTTTAACCGTATTTGGATTCATTTTTGTTCGAGCTGCCGCATTTTTGCGACGCTCTTCTCTGCGGTCTTTATTAATTATATCAAGCCACTGAATAAGTGATTCAATAAATATATCTAAATTATTTTGGTAATCACCGCCCTTATACATTAAGTGCTGGGCTTCGTGGCGTTTTTTTTGTTGAATACATGTTATAAGCTCTTCCACAGATATATGGAAAATCTTGTGGATCGTTTGTAGGCTTACAAAAAAATCACGTTGCCTATAGGGTTTTGTATCTTCAGATTTTTCTAACCAGTTACTAAAGGAACATTTTCTGCTTTTTATAATTTCATTAAACGTTTTATGTTGCGGGCGATTAAACACAACATAATCCTGAAGGTGCTTCGTAAGGGCAATGTGCTGAAATATTGCCTTTTTTATCTCTTCCTCAAGTTTTGTAATGCGCAATTTCTATAGCAAATATAAAATATACTAACCTACATTAATAAGGTAATAAGGTTAAATTTTTACTAAAATTCACTGCCTACCAAAAACAAAAAAACCTATTAAATTAGCAAGCACCAATTTAAAGAAACTAAAGGCATGAATAATTAAAGGGGACAACATAACTATCCCACCATTATAAATATTGTTAAAAATAAGAAGGTTATAACATTTCTACCAGTTTTCAGCGTCTGACGTATTATATTCATCTTCAGAATCATCCCAATAAGTAGATGTTCCAGAGGTGTAACCTCCTTCATTTTCTGAAGCATCACCTTCTTCGTCATCAGAAGAAATTGCTTCATCATGATTATCTTGAGTATACTGCATCAAAGCAAGAGATAAACGTATGGCCATATCAGACACTTTAGCATGCTGTTCAAAAAATATTCCATGCGTCGCTTGGTAATATGGTTCTTGGTAGTCTGAGCCAGGTATCGAATTATCAAATGAAGGGTTGAAAAGCGGATTCTGAAAGCGTGAAAGAGTGTTTTCCCTGTAATCAATAGCGAATTTTGAGCTACCATCAATATTTTTATCACCGTTATATACACTTAAACAAAAATCTGCGCCATAAGCGGCATCTTTCATAAAATCGGCTCCCAGATTCCTTAGATGTTTTAAGATAGCCTCAAGATTTAAAGCCAACTGTTCCTGATCAACGAATTGACGTGAACTACATAGGTATTGAGAACGATTATCCGCAATATCCGATAAGGCACTTATAATTGTATTGTTTACACTTTCAACGCCAGGTCGTACAAGGGCTGTTACACTGTCTGTTAGTGATAATGGATTTAAGGGATTTACTTGTTCAGCAGCTGTACCAACTACATGCTGAGCGGCAGCTGTAAAAAATTCCGCTAAAAAGTTTGCAACATTACGTACTTGATCAAAAGATGTCACTAGAGTTGAACGAGAATATGGATTTGCAGATAGATTTTCATAACCTATCGTAGTTATTGTTGCATCAACTTCAAGATCAACAAGTAGCCAATCATCTTCAACACAAGCAGTTGCAGCATTTAAAGAATACAGTAATAGCATCAAACATAAAATTTTTTTCATTTAAAAATACCTTTTTAAAATTTTTGATTTATTTGAATAATTAAAATATGTGCATAACATAATCAAATTTCAAGATCACATTATTAAAATATTTGTACACATCTTGTCAAATGTTCTTTTTTATCTTGCCTAAGTGACCGGTTCAGGCTATATTTCTGGTTAATTATTTGTAAGGCTAACCCTTGGCATGCCTACAATAATTTTATTATAACCTTCAACTGTAAAAGAGTTTCAAATGCCAAAATTAAAAACAAAAAGCAGCGTTAAAAAACGCTTCCGCATTACAGGTAGCGGAAAAATTAAAATGACACCGGCCGGCAAACGCCACGGAATGCGAAAAAGATCTAACAAGTTTCTGCGTAATGCTCGGGGCATGCGTATTTGCGCCCCTATGGAAGCAAAACGAATCGCAACATATTATTTTCATATTTAAGGAGATTTAGCTATGGCCCGTGTTAAAAGAGGCGTGACAAAACATGCCAGACATAAAAAAATTATTAAATTAGCCAAAGGATACCGGGGACGCTCTGGTAATTGCTTTCGTCCTGCAATCGAACGCGTTGAAAAAGCATTACAGTATGCTTACCGTGATCGTCGTGTAAAAAAGCGTAATTTTCGCGCCCTTTGGATTCAGCGAATTAATGCAGCTGTTCGTGAGCATGGTCTCACCTACTCGCAATTTATTCATAAGGCACAAGGTCTTAACTTAGGCCTAGATCGTAAAATACTTGCGCATTTAGCTATGAATGAACCTGAATCATTCAAAGAAATTATTACCAAAGTAAGTGCTTAAAAATTTTTACTTAACCTTATTAACGAACCCTTAAGGTTTTTCAAGCAAAATAATCCTAAAGAATTGTATAATTTAGGATTGCATTGTGAAGAACCTTAAGTTTTTTTTATTGATTGCCGCATATTTTACTACAGCCACTACTTGTGCTGCAGAAGTTACACCCTCTAGTGCTGCCAATTCTTATTCGCAAAATCTTGGAGCAAACCCAAGTGAAGAAGAAATTAATACATTAGTGGAAGCTTATTTTCCAAGCATATTTGCAACAGTTAAAAATTCTGGGCTATTATTTCAAAAAAAAGGCCTGCCTGAACCAACTGAAAGTAACATTCGTGCTTATATTCGCGATGTAGTAAGTCGTTACCCCAATATTGATCCTAAGGAAATTAAACCGTCAGAAGGAAGGGTTGATATTTACACTAGCCAACACCTTAACGACCGCAGCGGCACTATGCTAACCGCTATCGATGGTGATGCATATTTTGTTAGGCAAAAGGCTAACCGAGAAAACAAACAATATAAAGAAAAATACAATCGCCCTATTGTTGTTGGTGTAGCTATGCCAGATGATTACACAATTAATAATTTATCATGGTTTATGGAAGCCCCTACTAACGATGGATCTGGCAAAACACTTAAAATAAAGTTTCATACAGTGAATGATCCTAACGCAAAAAAACTTGGTCTAAAATCTTATGCTGGAAAATCTGATGGAAGCCTAACTGAGGTTGATGTTGATCTTTATCAATACTTTGTTCCCGGAAAACCTGAAAACCTTCAGTTTTTAAAACCAACCTCTTTCCCTGAAAACAGATTTATTGCACACATCGATGGTGACTTTGTGATTGATTACAATAGTACTGATAAAAATGAAAAAATGTTATTTAATAAACCCATCCCTGTTGGTGCTTCAACCCCTGAAGACTTTTTACTTGACCCTAACAAGTGGTACTATTATCAATTAGACGATAACGGCCTTGAGGTAAATCGTAAATTCTTCTTTTATGATATCAACAATGTTCCTGAAGACAAAAAAAATAATATATTAAGTGATGATGAAATTAACACCACACTTGATAAATTAAACTTCTTTTTGAATAAGCAAAAAAACAAAGAAGAATTTACCACTGAAGAAGCTGAAGAATTTAATAATATTAAAAAAATATGGAATGGGCATTTAGGAACTGCACTAGCTGCAGCACCACTTGACCCTAACTATACCTTGTACCCGAAATGGACAACGAATAATGAAAAGGCTCAGTTGTATTATTATACTTTTCCTAATCCAGATGCTGCATTTGACCGTGCCAACAACCCTGAAGAAGCAGCAAACATTGAGGCAGCAGACGAAAATAATAAAATACTAAGTGCAACACGCAGCGTTAACATGTTTTCCCATGCCATAAGTTTTGGTGAAGAAAATGAAGAAATCACATTAGAAATTACAAGTACAGACCCAGATATGACTCCCGCAGCCTTTGAAGAAATGAAAAGGCTATCGTTGCTTATATTTGCTACAGATGCTCGCTTAGCATCGCACATGTTTAGCAAAATGGTTGATAGCAAAGGAAATCGCCAGATAGTGCCTGTTATGATTACTTTAAAAGGCAAAGATTATACAGGTGGGGTAAGCCCCAGCTCTGATATGAGCCCAGAACGTTTAAAAAACGCTGCACGCTTACTACGTATAGATGCACAAAAAATGAACCAAGATGCTATTCGTGCCGCACGTGATGCCAGACGTAAAGCAGCTGATGAAGATAATGACGATTTCGCTGATGGTGGTCTCGATCGTTTGTTCGATGGATACTACGATGATAAAAACAATGTAGCTGATGCAACAAAAAAACTTTCCGCAAAGCATGTTGAAGATAATGCCCTAAAACATGCTTTCGAAAACGGTAAGGCAGTTACAGTTGAGCAAATAGGTGCAGAGAAAAAAGTTACAGAAGCAGTTATTCACCAAATTGCGGTCTTAGATAATTCAGCTTTTACTGAATTTCTTGAAGGCTTAATGAAAGCACGTAATGAAACAATACAGAAAGAAGAAGTTGCTCAGAAACATTTACGCGACTCCCTAACTTCCCTGAGCCCAGAAGAACTTCAACAGGTTATAGAGAAAGTTAATGCCATTCGTCAGAAAGATGGAAAAAGTATAATTACGGTTGATCAAGCAGATAAGCTAGAACAAACACGCGAAGCCTTAAGGGAAATGGAACCTGCTAAATTCAGTGAGCTTTTAGGTAAAGTTTTTGAAGAAAGAGCCAAGGATGAAGCAGTAGCACCTACAACAAACAATAGTATTAATGCAACACAAGATAGCGTTGCAGCAGCTGCCTAAACCACAAAAGCTTACTTGCTTAAAACATTAATGGCTAAGGCGATAATATATACGTTGTCCCTTACTTTCCATCAGGTAATAGCCATCTTTATTTGGTATTTCTGTGTTGTTGTTCGTTACAGGGTTTTCTTTAAGTTTAGAACCCTGTATAGGCTTATCCGCAGTTATTTTTTGTTTAGCAAAAGCTTTTTTAATATCTGGATTCGATTCTTTTGCATCTATAGGTGGACTCCCATCTAAGGGATAAAACACGCGATGCACACGCATGTAGCCATTTTTATGCTCTTTTATTTTTTCTGGTAAATCCCCAGCCGGTAAACGAGGTTTTAAAACATCGTGAATACTTGGGTGAACCTGCGGTGTTGTTAAAATTGTTTTGCTATTTACAAGCTTGTGCCAATTGGCCATAACCATTTTTCGATAACGTTTATTATAAATTGGTGTAGCTGAATGATAATGGCCTACAGCTAATTCCCATGACTTAAATTTTTTGTACAATTGCTTTAAAAATTTTACCGCATATGCCACATTGTAACTTGGGTCAAAAGCCTGTTCTAGGTTTTTAAAAGCATGGGGGTGGTGGTATAAATTTACTTGCATAACACCTACATCAATACTTTTTATCCCTTTTTTTTGCGCTTTTCTGACAGCTTGAATTGCAGCTTTTTTTGTCGCAAAAACATAGCCTTTTCCTTGGAAGTTTATCGTCCATGGCCATGAAAGTATATTTTTCTCAACCCTACGTCCGGATTCTACCCATGCAATGGCTGTTAAAAGTTTATGGGGTATGCTGTGCTTTTTTTCAATATTTTCCAATAGAACTAAAAGCTGTCGACCCAGGGTCTTTTGGGATTCAATAGTTAAGGACGCTTGAATGGGCTTGTTGGCTTTTAAATCATCTTTTGCTGTTTCAGTATTATTTGCATTTACGACACACAAAAACACGCAAAAAAAACAGTAAAGAAAGCACCTATTTTTTTGAAAAAAAGGTATTAGCTTCCCTATTATGGTTAGACACCACCACTTTGCACCGGTAGGCACGAAAATTATTTCTGATTGAGTTGCGCCGTAATACTATTTGCACGATCCTTATCAATACCACCGCTGTTCAATAGCTGATTGTCGGTATTTGTTACCCTAGAATCTGAGTTTAAAGCACGCGTATCTTCAGAACTTAAGGTGTTTTTAGCGTTTGAAGCAGATTGATCTGGTACTTCAACTGGATTAGCGTCTACTTTATTTAAGGTTTCACGTGTTTTTGCAATAAAAGATTGCCCCTTTTCAGCGGTCGCCTCATCGGCTTGAGTTTGGTTTGCAGCTTCAGGTGAGTTTGAAACTTTGGATGGTTTAGTTTTTGTGACACTTTTTGGAGTATCTTGCTTAATATCATCCGTTGCACTTTCTTGTTGCTGACGTGATTGTTCTATAGCAGCATTCGTAGCAGCAACTGCATTACTTGATGATTTAGCTTCTGAAGCAGGTGTATTTTTCCCTTGATTGTTGGTATCAGATTTGGAATCAGAATTGGAATTGGAACTAGCGCTACTCGCAACCACGTCAACAGCCTTATTCACAACATTATTCAATACATCACCAATTGTATCCCCTGCATTTGAATTTTTTGATTTTTCTGCAGGCTTCGTTTTTTTTTGTGCGTTCTCGCTACTGGCTTCTTTAGCAGTAGGTAATGTTTGCGTTTCCATCGTAGGTGGACAATGAAGGGGCGTAAGCATTAATAGGGAAAGAGTTGAGGTAAGCAGCAGATTTTTTTTGTTCATGGCATTTTTTATTTTTAAACTAATATTACAATTTTACAAAAAATAAATTAAAAAGCAATGTTTAAAATTTTCTTGTATACGAGCTCATGGTAAT
>CAYGPH010000051.1:0-7718 GCA_964351815.1 uncultured Verrucomicrobiales bacterium
AAACTTATGTCCTGAAACATAAGACATCGTTGTTTTGGCGAAAGTACTCACTTTGTGAGCCACCATTCTGACTGGTAAATTCATTGTCTTGATTCGTTTTGGAGTATAATATCGACTTTCCAACTCAATAAAGCGGTAAGCCTATCATACTCTGAATATGTTAAAAAATAATCACCGTTTAAAAAAGCGAGAATCCGGATTGGATTCACTAAACTCTCTTTTGAAAGTTCCTTGATATTTTTATTAGTGATTTTTATTGTTTTACGCAACAAGTTTCTGTAATTAGAACTGTTGCAATTGTTTAAATACAACTGATACGCTTTTTCTTGATTAACTTCATCAAAATAGCAATAGCTACAATGATATTCGTATAATCCTAAGTCCGTTTCAACGCTGTAAAAATATGAAAAAGTTTCAGAAATAGTATCTTTAAAGACACAAATTCCTAAAAAGTTTTTCTCAACTTCAATGTCATGTACAATGTACTGTGCTTGTAACATTGAAGCCAAGAAAAGCAAAGCGATAATTAGTCTTACTTTCATAAGTGATTTTTGATGTTTTCTATTCCGATAACGTACTGATTAACGTCACCGGTTGTATTGATTAATAAATGTGGTTCGCCAAACCTGTTAGCATCAATATCCTTGAAAAGGAAAATAATGTTGGAGTTTGCATCTGCCAATGTTATTTTCTTGACTTCTTTCTGTGGGACGCCAAACCCGTCTTCGATAGTCAATTCCTCGACTCTCTCGATTTTTCCTAAACCGTTTTTTCTTGCCCAGCCTTTCCAATAGCTATCTTTTTCTAAAACTCTATCGTATTTGTAAGTATTGAATGCTGTTTGATTATTTTTTAGCATCTCATACTTGTCATAGTACATGAAGATTGGGTACTTTTCATCGACAAGAACCGGTGACTGCATCCATGCAATATTGAATGCTTCGAGATAAGAAGCCTCTTTGCGGTACGCAATAGCTACTAAGTCTTTGCCAAAAAACTTTTCACAAGCATCATAGATTACTTTCGTAGTCTTCCGAGCGAAAGAGTCTTGCACGATGTATATGAAGTAACCGTTCAGGAACACCTCTTTGAACCCTAACTTTGGTGCTTGGTGTAGCGATTTGAGCATAGCACAGAACTCAGCCAAACACTCTTTTTTCGTGTAGTACAAGGTCACATTGACCTTTTTATTTTCGTTAGAGTCCAAAGCGTTGAATCTACGAATGTTCTCTGATGCTTCAATATTACGCTCCATCAATGCGACATAAGTTTCAAAAGACTTTTTGTCTGTTGATAATGTCTTTTGAATATCTCTCACAAACGCAATGTCATAAGACATTAATGTCTTGTAATATTTGGCAACTAATAACGAATCCGGGTAAGAATCGCTATTTACTTCTTGGTGCAAAAGTTTTACAAACTCTATTTGCAAAGACGAATCTACGTTTTCGTAAATCCTTAATCCTTTTTCAATTAGTACCTCAATCATTCGATTAAGTACTTTACGCTTTTGAGCCAAAGAAACTCCCTTAGAAAAAGTAATCTTTCCCATCTTAATATATTTTACTGTTAACTGTTATTTAATATTGGACATTGATAGCTTTGAAAATATCAAAATCAAAAATCCAACTCCTACTGACATCGGTAATTCGACATCAAACTTTGTGTGCATACTGATAACAGAAAATACTGTTATCGCAATGCTGAATACGTTCACGACTGATAACAAATCAGAATAGATTTTTTCATTCAGAATTTCTGATATGAACTCATCTCTTTTTCTGAATAGAATATCTAATCGACTTGCTCCGGTTTCTATTTTTTTCAAGTCTTCAACTCCGAATCTGAATGTAGCAAACATCTCTGACTCGGTCATCATTCTGACTTTTCTGACTTTTCTATCTGACTTTACAGCTTTTTCAATTCTGCTATAAACAGACAAAAAGAAACCAACACTTGTAATAGCAATACCTCTGGCGATTGCCATGTTTCCTTCTCCGAGTAAGAACCCTGTCAAATAACCTTCGATTGAAGATAGCGAAAACAGCAAAGTTGAAAAGATGATGTTTTTGGCATTCATTTTCTCAATGACATCTGACATATCTATCAAATAATCCTTCTGACTTGCTGACTTCATTTCTGATACGACCAATTCGGAATTATGAATTGATTTATTCAGACTTTCAATCCTCTTTTCGTAGGCTTCTCTGACTTTCTGACTTGACAGTTCATGCTGCTGATTTAACTCAGAAATGAGTCTATCTTTTGCTAATTTGTGCTGACTTGATAATGACTTGATTTTGCCATCAAAAAATAGCTGCAACTTTTTCTTTTCGTAGCGGCTATTCATTTTCACAAGTGCCAATTCGGTTTCCTTGAATTGATTGACAATAGCTGTCAAGTTTTCAAAGAAGTTCATCAGTTTGTTTTGATTGATTGCGGTGTCACTAAGCAATTGCTCAATGATATTGTTTCCAATCTGTATTTGCTCTTGAATCTGTACAACTACAAACTCAATCAGTTCATTTACATCAACAGAATTGCTATCACTTAAAGCTGCATTAAGTTTTAGTTGCAATTCTGTATTGACCAACCTTAACATTTCCATTCTCGAGTCATAAGTTTCAAGAATATGAAATATGTCGATTGCAGTATCTTTTAACGCATCTCCGAAGTGAGCGGTTTCTGTAATTACAGGCACAGGCACTTCGACTATTTTCTCGGTGTACTTTGGTTTAACCTTTTCAGGCTTTACCGTTAGTTCATCGTCAAACAGGGTAGTAGGTTTGACGGCAGCGACAGGCTTAAAATATCCTTTTTCAAGTAATATTTTTTCCACCTCTTGCATCTTTTTTTCATCTAATGCAATAGCTTTGTCAATCTTACCAAAATCACCCTCCTGGACCAACTTGGATCGGAGCAGCTTCCCTTTTAAGTCCGATGCGTTTTTTCCGTATTTGTCCGATAGGACTTTTAACTTAATCAACATCAGAACGGTAATTCGTCTGATTCTTGACCATAGATGATGTCTTTGTAGTGTAAAACATAATCTTCAAAGGCATATCTGTAAATGGGTTCATCGTCATAATTTTCTGTCCAGCCAAAATCATCTTGTTCGGTGTAGAAGGCGTCTTCCATCTTTTCTATTTCGTCATAGAATTCAGATAACTGTTCAGTCATCAACTCTTTTAACTCCATAGAAGACCGGAACGGAACGAACACTTTGCCGTCTTGACTTTTTTCAAAAGCATCACCAAAGCCTTCTTGAAGAGTATGAGAGAAAGAAAAATTGTAATAAAACGACTCTTTAATCTTATCTTTAAAGTGAGATTTATTACGATGCAACAAATCATTATAATATTCCTTCAACCAAACTACATGCCCAAGAAATACTTCGTTTCTGTTTTGAAACTCATAAAGTACACAATCTTCGACAATTCCTAAGTTGGGTTTTTCTGATAAATCTTCCCAGTACTCAACCACTTTGTGGTTATAATTTTTTAATTCTATTGCTTTTATGTTCATGATAAGTCTTTATAGAATTGTGAAATCACTTCATCCGTTTTGATGAATGATGGTAATATTTTCTTCGCAAGGTGCAGTTTAGCGAACTCTGTCACCCTTGATAGGGCAACATATAGCTGCCCATTTTCCCAAGCATAAGGCTCAACGAATGCACCATCGGCAAAAGTCAGACCTTGGCTTTTATGGAACGATAAGGCAAACGCTACTTTGATAGGAAACTGCTCAAAATAACGCTCGACGTTGTTTTTAATCCAAGCATTAATAGTTTTTTGGTCAAGACCTGTTACTTCTTTACCATCAACTACTATTTTATCCTTAGTATCTATCCACCGTTGGAATGCAACAGCTTCATTGAGTGTCATTGTCGCCCAAACGTGCTTTTCTATCTCAACTGCTTCATCGGAAGAGTTAAGAATGAAAATCTTTTTGACGTTTCCTTTAGAATCGAAGTGTAATGAATGAATGAACGTAATCGTTCCGTTCATGTAACCGTCTGCCGGCTTGTTTTTCAAAGTCATTACTTTCATGCCAGGAAGTAAATCAAGATAAGTGCTTGTCGCATAATCGCATTTATCTTCTTTCCATTTTTCAGTAGCAAAACCCCAAGCGACACCGCCACGGAATAAAAGATTATCTTTAGTGAGCAAGACGAGTTCATCTTTTCCATTAAGCATCACTTTATCTTCGTGGATACTTTCAATAACTCTTGCTTCCCACTTTCTTTTGTGGAATAACTTGACATATTTCCCTACCCAAGCTTCTCGCTTATCTAATTCAGCGGATAATTCGGATTTGGTCAGTTCAACCCCATCGAAGTCTGGATTTTCAGACTTCAATAAATCGATGCACTTTGTGTTTCTTGCGTACACCGCTTTATTAGTTGATGCCAAAAACACAACTTTGCCTTTGATTAATGCTTTATTGATTTGATCATCACTCCAAGTCTTTTTAGGGTTGTGATTAATCCACCGTTGGTTAAGCCAAGACAAATCATCTGCTGAATGGTCGCCCAATCTAACTCGGTTGATACATTCAGCGTATTGTAAATCCGTTCCTTGACGATAGTTTTTAGTGAAGTTGAATAACTTCAAACTTTTGTAGTTACCGTTCGAGAAGCAATGCGCATCAAACCAATAGATAGAGTCATACTGCATCATATTGAAGTCAGCTCGTGTCAGTTCTACAAATGTTTCGTTTGAAACTTTTGCGGCTGCAGTTTTGACTACAGGCGGCAGTTGCGACATATCGCCTACTAAGATGATTTGTTTTCCACCAAATAATTTCTTTGAGTGTTCTTTCATCTCGGCAGCACCCCATTGTGGCATAACCGTCTTCAATCCGTTGCTATCGCTAAAAAGATTGAACAACCCATCAATGTACTTTAGTCGGTGATGAACTCTATCGACATCAAAAGCATTCCACATTGACACTTCATCAATGATGATGCGTTTAACATCTTTCCAGAATTCAATGTCTTCTTGATTAAATCCTTTGTCAACACTGTTCACTCCAAGTTTCATGTAGGAATGGATAGTACCTGCAGGAATTCCCTCATTGGTGAAGTTGGTTGCAGCGATGCCCGTCGTGGTCATAATGACCGTTTTCACGTCCTTAGCTATACTGTAATTGTATAACCTTTTAGTGAAGTAAGACTTACCCGAACCACCGACACCGGTAATAAATACGCTATGTCCATCATTCACGGCTTCAAGGCATTTCATTTGAGTTTGATTTTCTACATCGAACCCAAATACTTCCTTCTCTTTTTCATCTACCATGTCAATATATGTTTTTGTTTGGATCGTCTTGAGAGTCACCTTCTTTTGTAAACTTCACGACGTTTCCATCTTCAAAAAGTACGGTAATAGGATAATCAACATCTTCGCTTGAAACGTCGATCACTACACCGTTGCCGTAATAATTGCTTTTGACTGCATGAGCAACTTCAAAAGTTCTAATAATAAAAGTTCTAATAATTGCCATAAGATACAAATTAACCTCTTGATTGAGCCTTTCACTCAATACAAGAGGTGTTACAGTTTTTTATACACTTGATTCTGAATGTGTATTACGTTTTTCATATTTTCCGTCCGAATTGAACGAGGCATCCCAAAAACCTAATGAAACTCATGCCTTTATCTTGCTTACGTTAATGAAACTTGTAATTCACACCGTCTATTTCAGACTTGTGCATCATTTCTTTTCCACCGTCCAGACCAGCTCTTCTCAAAGCAGACGGTTGGACAATTAGATAACCATCTGTACGCTGCTCTAAAATGATGTAATCATCTTTTATTGCAACTTTGGTAAACTGTCTACCAACTAACTCTCCTTTTCCAAGAGGTGTTATTGGTTTTGAAGATACATTTCCATAAATATCCCTAAGTAGTTTTTCACCTTTGCAGGTTACTTCACTTTCAGTTTTGGAAATACAGTTTACACAATTCCGACAAGCATTAGAACCTACACGTACACCAATAGGCATTTCTTTATCTAAGAAGAATGTAACTACAAATGGACACTCGTTGGTAAGTTTTCCGTCTTTATCAGTTATTTTTAATGTAATCATTTCAACCCTTTTTCAACTTCTTCTATTATTTCTTTCCAATCACCATCAGAAAAGTTGAATGGTTTTACCATTCCAAATAAAAGAGGTTTATTGTAAACAGATTGCTGCTTCACGTAATTGTGAACAGCTTTGTTTAAGGTGGTGTGCCGAGGTCTTACTCTTGTAAAGAGTATGATTTTGCATAAATCCTCATCGTACCCATACTTCAACATTACTTCAAGCGCTTCCCTCATTTCTTTAGGAAAGATGTTGAAGTTTAGCTTTGATAGGTCAATATTGTATTCTTCATTCTCATTGAAAATCAGTTCTTCGTAGTATTCATTGGAAATCAAAGAGAATAAATCCCTTTTCAACCAATATCCTAACAATTCAGTAAAGATTTTAAGCTCAACAAACTGATAAACATCATAAATCCGCTTAGGACTAATCGTCCCAACGCCTGTTTTGATGTAGTGCTTGTTACTATTGTAAAGTGTTTTAGTCTTTACTGAAAAGTAACCCGACTTGTCAATGCCTTTGAAATCATCAACACCGTAGATACTAAACATGAAAAATATCAACTTGTCTATATCCCTCATTTTTTGGATATTATATTTAGAAAAAAAAAGCACAAAATCGGCAACGTCAAGGTCTATCCGTTGGCTCAATGATTTCTTTGAAGTGAGTTATCTCAACGTCTTCAAAGTACGAAAAATGCCCATCAGAAAAATCGCATAAGATAATTCTGTCTTTTTTTGTCGCACACCAACATTTACAATAAGATGTCGGTAAAACTAATTCGATTGATTGAAAATCACTCACATCAGTAGGTTTTTCAACCGTCATGAAATGAGTTGGTTTTACTCCTAACCAACCATAAAAAGTAGATGATTCAGCGTTAAACCTCAAAAGAAAAGAATCGCTGTTGTTGTTCAAAACCCAGCATAATTCAAAATTATTGGGTTTTTCATTCTTAAATTCTTTCCATCTTTTTGGTTCTCTTTTGATTTCTTCCAAGTCACGAGGTTCTAAAAAATAACTCGGATAAGAGGCTTCATCGTAATAATCGTGATACTCGTTTAATTCTTTGCTCATCTTTTCCTCCTTTTGTTTAACAACACTAACTCACCGTGACGGTTATAGTACCCCTTGCAAGGTAAATCATAACGATTTCCGGCAATAATATCGGTGCCGTGCGGTGTGTTGACAGCGAACTTCGATTCGGCAAAGTCAGACTTATCCGTCGCTTTGACCTTTTCAAAATCGTTGCTACCGTATCTTCTGCCGTAAAAGAACTGTTTGTTCTCGTTTACGGTGAAAACCACAGGAATAGATTTATTTGTCTTCTTTTTCATTTTCTTGATTAATTTTTGCGTACAAACCTCTGTATTCATACTTCACCAAACCTCGTTTTATTAGTGAGTTTAGACAGTTGCTCACACAATTACTGTGATGATGACCTACTGGACTATAACCTTGTTCTTTAGCCCAAACTCCGTAGCTATCACATATTTCACTGAGAGGTTTAAACTCCTCAGTTAAACTTTCTAATACTACGGTTTGATTTTTAGTTAGTTTTCTCATTCCCATAATTCACGAACTTGACCACTCTCATAATAGCCTGTTCCTATCGGTTGACAAGAAC
>CAYGPH010000052.1:0-7716 GCA_964351815.1 uncultured Verrucomicrobiales bacterium
TTTACTATCCCCAGCTATTAAGGCTTCATCCCCAAAAAAAATAATAATCAATCCCTGCCAATCTATAGCCTTTAAGGACCACGAAAAGTAACGCTTTCACCATTTTTGATCTAGGGCAACCCTATAGGATCGGTTTTTACTCAGTGAGGCTTAATTCTTCTACTTCGTATGGACCTTTATTTTTAAACCACGTTTTATTAAGAAAGTTTCTTAAACTTTCATCCGAGGTTATATTACTTTTGTATACGGCTAACAGAAACTGTTCTGGAGTTACAATAGATGCAAACGATGGATTTTTATCGAAGAATTTATAAAGTATATAATAAAATTTACCATTAATTCTTGCTAATGCATTTAAAATATTTATCCGATCATCCGCTGTTGTATCACTGTTTAGTAATGAACTACTGTTAAAATATGCGTTATAAGCATTGATATACGTTTCGTAATACAACGGTTCAACATTTGATACAGCCCATATTATGGATAACTTTTCGGTAGCCTTTGCATTCAAAAAAAACAAATCACTGCACGTTTTATAAAATCTTTGATAATTCTTTGGATCAATGCGTGATAAGATTCGAAGTAATGTCCAGTTAAATTTTTCATCTAAACCACATTTTTTCATTATAAAATCGTAAAAATATAGTAGACCCATATTTTTTTTTTCATCTGGCAACGATTTTATTAAAACATCAGGTATATTTGGCAAGAATGCCTGAAAATTATCATCGCTAAGCTTTGTTTGACTTTGGGCATACAAATTTTGCGGTAAAGCGTCTGTTGCATTACAAACACCGTTAATCATAAATATTAAGAAAAATATTTTTTTCTTCAGCATATAACCACCAATTTTAAATTTTTTTTAAACGCTAACCAAACAAACAAATAGAATTTTTTATAAAATCATAGTTTGAAAAGCCTAAAAAATTGTTAATCAGGTTTTACCTGTTTCAGTTACACTCATATGACCGCAGCATAAGTTCATTAAAGCTGCTAGATAAGCAGTAAAAAGGTTTAGAGAAAACTGATGTCGTTCTTAGCTTAAAACAAGCAGACGTAACACCAAGTACCATATTTAACCCTACAAATAATGCGGCACAAAGGCAGCGAATTAAATCCTCTTGCATGGCATTCAGGCAACCAGTGACATCATCCTGAAGGGAAGATAGGGTAGGGTGAATTTTATTTACGGATCGTGTATCTTTAGATATGTTCCAAAAACGCTCAACGGGATTGAATTCGGGGTAATATGCGGAAAGGTACTCTACTTTAATGGTGTTGGGAATATTAAGATTTTTTGAACGATGCCATCCTGCCCCATCCATAACTAACAAAATTTCATCGTCTGGATAAGCGACAGATAATTTGGCGAGGAATATATTAAGGTAGTTCGTGTTTTATTAAAGGAAGCTCGAGGGTAAAGTGTCTGCCCCTAGACGATTCAACGGCCCTGTACAAATAAGCGTTTTTATCTATCTCTTAACCGGCATGGGGTTTCTCTTGCCTGTCTCGAGACAAGTATGACCTATTTTCGAGTGGGCTCCGAACCGTGCTTCATCAAAGTAAAAAACAAGTCTTTTCGAAGATTCCTTGACCTTCTGCCGTAGATTTTTTTTAAATCTTCTTGTAGATTCTTGTCAGCTTTGTAGTGGCGGGATCTTGGTGTCATATAGGAGAAAGAGAGCTTTTTTATGAGCCTGTGCACGGTTGATCGACCTAATCCTCTCAATGATCTGGAGCCTTAAGTAATAGTTGATACGGCTAGCAAATCACCTCTTTAGCTAGCTTAATTCAGAGAGGCGATAATTGTGGCAGGAAATTTTGCGAGTTGATTGTCATAAGGGTAAATCCTGTCTGTAGATATAAATATAATAATTACATTGAAAATAGCTTTTTGATCAATTATATTATCACTTATTGGCGGTGTAGCTCAGCTGGTTAGAGCAGCGGAATCATAATCCGCGTGTCGGGGGTTCAAGTCCCTCCACCGCTACCAATTTTTCTTATGAAGTATGTAATCACCTTATCAAATCGATCAAGTAGCGAATATTAGGGGGTGTTAATCAATCTTTAATAGAACTGCATTTCCCATCCTAAATTTCTTAGCAAGACTTTCCCATTTGTTTTTAAAAGCAAGGCTTATATCAGAAAGTTTTACAAATTTTTTATCAAACTTTTGGTAAATTAAGGGATCAACCCCTCGCATTATAGGCTTCAACCGCAAACTCGGTGAACCCTCTCCCGTTTTTAAAACACTATATTGTCTCTTAATTGTTTTCAAACTACTTAAAAGCAGGCGAACTTTTTTGTCATCACAAGCCTTAATTATATGGATAACATCCTCATCGGTTAACGTGTACAAATCTTCCAACTTAATGCGCTGTAATTTTACTAAGCGCTGCAATATTAATAATAAATAATGTTGCAGAACAAGGTGTTGATTAGAACTCCAATAATTTTGTGTAAGGGATAAAGAAAGTTCAGCAATTTTTATAGCACTTAGTTTATCAACAAAAAACCATTTACCATCTTGAAAACGCAAATTCTTTATAATTGTATTGATTTCTTTTTGAGAAATTTTTTTCAGCATAAATCCTGTGCGCAGGATATAAGCAATGCGATCGGCGGACATGTTAGGTAAATCTTGGCTAAAGCGTGGAAATTTTTTTATGTTTTGCATTGTCGACTTTGAAATAAATACAGAAAGGTATTCATTGTAATTTAGCTGTTCAAAAAGCTCTTCATGCTTTTTTTGGCGTTTATCTTTTATAAGCATTATTCCTGCCACATGGGAAAAGGCTGGCCTTGCAATATCATGGGTTAACGCAACAGCCTGTTCAGTAATATCGCCACCAAATCGTTGAACAAGCCATAAAACATCTAAAGCATGATCGAGGCGGGATATTTTTTCTTTTATTGTCCATGGGGAATACAACCCAACCTTGCCAAGGCGTTGCACAGCATCACTTTCAAATATATAGGCAAGGCCATTATCTAATTTTACCTTGCCAAAAAGAGATTCAGCTTCCTTAATAAGGGCACAATGGATATTGGCAATATAAAAAAAGACCAGAAGTAACTTCAGAATCAAATTTTTACCGAAAAACTTTTAATAATAGTATGAAAATGCTCGCACAAAAATAACAGGTATTGCTACAAAAAAATATTTTAAATTTTTATGAAACTGGTACACCTTTGGTGGTGGAATATTCAAAATGCACCACTTCATCTGGAAAAAGAAAACGCCGAATGCTATGTGCTGCCTGGGCTGCTTCAGCAAATCCGGTTAGGATAAGTTTTTGTTTATGGAGGTAGGTTGCAACGTCTCCTATGGCGTAAATACCGGGGCGGTTTGTGCAAGATGTAGATTGTTCAATAGAGATACATTTTTTATCAAAACCTAAACCCCATTCTGTAATCGGCCCTAAATTCATTGATAAACCAAAAAACGGCACTAAATAATCTGCCTTAAGCATTTTGCTATCACCATCTAGGGTTTCCACCTCAACATGGGTTAACGTTGCATCACCATGGAGTGCCTTTAACTGAAACGGTGTAACTATTTCAATTTCACCATTGGCGGCAGCAGCGTTTAATTTTTCTTCACTATCTGGGGCTGCCCGAAATTTTGCCCTACGATGCACAACCTTAACAGATGAAGCTATGTCCTTTAAAATCAAAGCCCAGTCCACTGCTGAATCCCCGCCGCCAGCAATAACCACATCTTTGTCGCGAAAAATTTCCTTCTGACGAATGGAATAGTGAATCGCACCTTGATTTTCATAGAAGCTAAGGTTTTTTAAGGGAGGCTTATTGGGGCCAAATGCACCGACGCCTGCAGCTAAAATAATTGCTTTGCAATTTATTGTTTTTTCAGCAGAAGTTTTTACCTGCCACAGGTTTCCTAAATCCGATAGGGATTCGATAGAAATAACGCTTTGTGATAATAAATAGTTAGGATGAAAAGGTTCAGCCTGTTTTTGAAGGTTATCTACAAGTTCCTGGGCTAATATTCCTGGGTGTGCAGGAATATCATAAATGGGTTTTTCAGGATAAAGGGCAGAACATTGCCCACCTACATGAGGGAGTGCATCAACGACACATGTGCTTAATTTGTGCATTCCGCATTCAAAAACAGCAAATAACCCAACGGGTCCAGCGCCAATAATTAAAACATCTGTTTCAATAGCACTGCTAACTGACAAAACTAACCTTGACGTGCTTTGTAGCGAGGATTCTTCTTGTTAATAACGTACAAGCGACCCTTACGACGTACTACGCGACAATCCTTGTCACGGTTTTTTAAAGTTTTTAAAGAATTCGTTATTTTCATGGGCTTTCTCCTTAAGCGATATTTAATATATGCAATAGATGAACAAAAGTCAAAAAAAATCATCTTGGAAAATGATTATTATTTCATTGAAGTGTTTGCAAAACAACTTTTACAAAATACATATGCTGTTTTACATTAAGGCCTTATAATGATCTTTTATTACAAATAAACAAATGCAGTTAAAACGTTTATGCATACATGAAAAGCTTGTATGCTAAACATAAGGGGTGTTAGATGAAAATTATTGCGGTTAGCAACCAAAAAGGCGGTGTTGCAAAAACAACAACAGTTGTGAATGTAGCAACGGTTTGCGCAGCCTTAGGCAAAAAAGTGCTTATTGTTGACCTTGACCCCCAAGGAAATGCTTCATCTGGTTTGAATATTCCACTACTAGATAAAAGCTCTTTTTTTGATAAAGTCGTCATAAAAAGCACAGCAGTTAGCAATTTAGATATCCTTCCTGCAGCTGATGATTTGGCAACCATAGATATTGAATTGGGCCGACAGGACAAAAAAGAATTCATTTTAAAAAAAACCCTACAAACCCTAAATTATGATTATATTTTTTTAGATACAGGGCCTGCCCTAAACCTGTTAACGGTAAATGCCCTAACTGCAGCTACACACTTACTTGTTCCTATGCAGTCTGAATACTATGCCCTGGAGGGTTTAAGTAAATTGATGGCGATCACGAAAGCTGTAAAACGTAACTTTAATCCAAAATTAAATCTTATGGGGTTTTTATTAACAATGCATGATAGGCGAAGCAAACTGTGTCAACAAGTAGAGCAAGATTTGCGCAAATACTTTGGTGATAAAGTATTTAAAACTATTATTCCACGTAACGTTAAAATTGCCGAAGCTCCATCCTTTGGAAAACCTATTATGCTTTACGACCATAAAAGTATCGGTGCAAAGGCATATATGGATTTTGTTGTGGAAATGCTTCAGGAAGAAAAGGATTTAGCTTCATGAGACAAAAACTTGGAAAAGGCTTAGAACAACTTTTGGGCCCAGATGAAAAGCTTGATTCCAAGCAGCTAAAAGAAATACCTGTAGATGATATTCACGCCAACAAATCCCAACCACGCAGGCATTTTTCTCCTGAAAAAATTCAAGAACTCGCCCAATCCATTGCTGAAAATGGTTTGATTCAGCCGATAATTGTTCGCCAACTTGGCACGGATGATTATGAAATTATTGCAGGTGAACGCCGCTTCAGAGCTTGCAAAAGTTTAAATCACCAAACCATTAAGGCAATTGTTCTTGAATGCGATGCACAAAAAAGTTTTGAGCTTGCCCTTATTGAAAACCTTCAACGTGATGATCTAAACCCAATTGAGGAAGCACGATGCTTTGCGGAATTAATGGAAAAAAGATCATTCACCCAAGACGAATTATCCAAAACCATTGGTAAAAGCCGGAGTTATGTTGCCAATAGCTTAAGATTATTACAGTTACCACAAAAGGTGCTTGATCTTGTGGAACAAAGGCAGCTTTCTGCTGGCCATGCCCGAACCCTATTAAGAAACCCTGAACAGGCGGAGCAATTAGCTTTAGATATTCAGCAACAACAGCTTACCGTCCGTGAGCTTGAGCAACAGCTCATCTCAACAAATCAATACAAAAAATCTGCGCCACAACCAAAGCAAAAGCTAAGAAATACTCCATTGCACGATGAGGCTTTTGAAATAGCAACCAATTTATCAGAAAAAATAGGTTTTGAAGTTGAGATTCAGCAAAAAACCCCAGAGCAAGGAAAAGTATCGTTAACTTACAAAAATTTGGAGCAGTTAGACTACATTCTACAACACCTTGGCGCGCTGAATGGTCAAAACTCCTAAATTTTAAGGTTTGCTAAACAGAGAATAGGTTGGTATATTTTTGCAAGGTTTTTGTATTACCTAAGCCTTTAGTTTCATATTCTGGTGCCATAAGTATACTAATGATAATGCTGCCATTAATAGCTATATACGGTGTGCTTGCTTTTTTTATCTGGTTTAAAGGGAAATAATTTGTAAAAAAAACTTGAATTGTAAATATTAAATAACTATATGTCTTAAAAATATAAATCTGCAACCACAGAAAAGTAACAATGAAAAAACTCTCAAAAAATGTACTTATTGTTTGCCTTTTAGGATCAACAGTTAACTCCTATGGCCTATATTAAATACACCTTATCCGACACCTCAATACTGTCTCATTCCATATGAACTTGTACAAGGTTAGGACGAAATTACATACTGCAAAAAAAATTTAAAAATATTAAGAGGTTAAGAATGAAAATTTCAAAATTAATAACGTTAATAACTGTCACTTTACTATCGGCATGTCATTTGCACGCAGTTTTTTGTTTGGGTGACGGAGAAACTCTGGTAAATAGTGTTGCTAGGCAATCCCACCCCTACGTTTACAAGGTGTCCACGCCCGAAGGTTACGGCACAGGTTTTTTTGTATCAACAAATCTGATGGTTACAAACATTCATGTGGTTAAAGGATGCGAACAAGAAGTTTATGTAAATATTTCTGATAATGAAAACCAAGATAAAATTATAAGAGCGGTGGATGTTATAAAGTCTCCCAAAAGTGATATCGCATTATTGCGCTTTGATTCAGGTGTTTACGAAGGCGAAACTTTAGATTTAAGGCTGTTCGATAGTGCAAATACTGGCCCGGTTAAGCTAGTTGGTTACGGCCAGGGTTTTGATCTTGTAAGTGATGATCCTTTAAGCAATCCTACAATTCTTTTGCTTTTTTACTTTATGAGCTTAAGTTTAGACAACACAACATTACGCGCACAAGAAATATTAAATTTTAAGATTAAAAGAAGTGGATTAGCAACTGCTGGCTCATACTTACAAGCAGGTAATAGTTTAGCAGGTTTATTAAATTTTTCTTTCACACCAGTTTTTTCTTTACAATCTAGAAGTTATATCGGCGGCGGTGATTCCGGATCACCGGTTATTCAAGATGGCAATTGTATTGGTATCATCGCTTCGAGTCCAGTTCAAGAATTAAATATTTTTCAGCATTTTGAAAAAGAAGTCATTTTGCCTTCGTTTACTGGACGCTTATTACTTAGGCTGCAACATGCGGTAGATTATCAACGCTCTTTCACAGGAATAGGGTGGTTGCATGATTACTTGGGCATGCCAATTAAGTTCTCATTAACTATGGTTATTGGCTTGTTGCGTACTAGTATTTATAAAAAATCGTTTCTTGATTATGTAAGGAATTATTCTTCTTCAAGTGAGGAAACAACTCAAGACCATTTGAATAATAGTTACTTTATTGCACTTGATCAAAAAACAATCGATTTTATTAGGCGCAATTCCTAGAAAATCAACTTTTCATGAAATTTAAGTTATTATATTGACTAA
>CAYGPH010000053.1:0-7642 GCA_964351815.1 uncultured Verrucomicrobiales bacterium
AGCTGGGCAGTAAAGTGATTACTAAGGTTTATCCCAACCTTCACCAAGCCTGGCTGGGACTGGTGGAGAGTAACCCGATCCTAAGCAAGGTAATTGCGGTTGCCGATGGTGGCATTAAGGCGATCAAACAGCTTGATAGCCAAGCATCTCAAAAGTTAAGCAAGCTGTGGAGTAAAGCTGGGGGCAAGGGTGTTGGGGGTGGAGTTGGCAAGGGTGTTGAGGTTGCTGAACGCCAGGTTATTGCAGGTGTTAAGGTAAGTTCAGAGCAAACTATGGGTGGTGTACGTAACCTTGACCCCCGTAATGCTGCAGCCCATCAAAAGTATCGGGAACATTTAGCAAAACTGATGGAAAAACCTAGAGTCAGCGACCCCAAATTAAAAGTCATGGTAGATTGGCTTTACAGAGATGGAGCAAAGGTTGGTAATGGAAGCACTGCTGCTGCAGTGAGAAAAGAGTTACGTTCTGGTGTAAGTATTGGCGATAAACTTCATTCTCAAAAAGCACATGATAGCTTGAGATTTTTAGAAAAATGGCAACGTGCCCATCCTAATGCTTCATTTCATGATAGAAGTATCGCTGAGCTTATTGCAAAAGATTTAAAGAATGCATTGAGAGGAGATATATGAAAAATTATTCCTGGTTAGATAGTATTTTGGACACTTTTTTGGAAGTGAGACAGAGCTATAACGATGTTCTTAGAGAAGAAATTCAGCATATGAAAAGCCTTGAGCTTAACTCTTTAAAAGGTAGTGAATGGTGGAAAGAGGAAGATATTAATCAGAAAGATATTGTTTTTGACGAAATAGAATTATGTGCATTTAAGAGGGAGGCGTTAATAAAATATGTCTGTTTACTAATTGATCGAAAAGATTTTTCACACTTGAAACAAATATTAGAGCATACGGATTTGAAGTGTAGAAATTTAGATGAACATGAAAAAAAAACACTAGAAGTAATTTTTATAGAAACTTTAATGACTTATGCTGAAAATAATAAAGTTCAAGAAAAAGTTTTGTCCTTACTTGGGCCTTGCTTGAAAAATTTATATAATGAAAACAATGATTTTTGGATGTCTTAAACTTTTAAATACCAAAGTGCTATTTGTGGTGCTGTAAATGATTGGAGTAAGGTGGTAACGATATATCCTCAGAATTAGGATTATTAGATATAAGCGTTAACCTTTCTGTGGCTCACAAATTCGTCATCAGCTAAAAAACCTACCAGATGGTACGAAAATTACCCGGGTAATAAAGGAGTAAATAATGCAGTGGCAAGAAAAATTAGAGCAACTGATTAAATATGAAAATGGTATTAATTATGAAGTTCACGCCTATCGTAACAAGCTAACTGGGCAAATTGTTGAGCCAAAAAATAAAATAAACTTTAGGGATAGATAATGATCATAGAATGCGTATCAACCATGTTAACAGAAGAACAACGAAAGCTTATTCTCCCTGCTTTTCCAATAATGAATTACTCAAGTAGAATTGCCATAGGAGAGCAGTATCATGTTTTGGGTTTAAATTTTTTAATTGATGATAATAGCTTTCCAAATGGAGTAAGTGTGGAAATAGCTGGGGATAATAACGAATATGAAACTAAGCCTTTATGCCTTTTTAAAATTATTGATCCGCGACCTTCAAAATATTGGATTGCTGACACTAGTAATCATAAGGAAATGACAATGTGGCCCAAGGAGTTTTATAAAAGAGCTTTTCATGATCGTTTATCGAATTGTGACCCAGAATGTGAAGAAGATTACTATAGGGTCATTCGTGAAATAACAGCAGAATATGCGGATGATCCATGGAAAGGCTCAGCAATTCTCGAACAAGAATAAGAATGATCCGCCTCCTCCTTACTCTCCTATTATTCTGTAGCTTGCAGGCTAGGGTTGATGCCAACCACAGCTTTAGCCAAGGCTTAGGAGCCATGGACCTATTGCCAGGTAAATGGTCGCAGGATCTACAAACCATGGCCATCAAAAGCCTAAGCCCAACGGTGGTGGAATATGGTTTGGGTAAGCATCAATCCTTTGGGCGCTTATTAAGCCAGAACAGTGTTGCTGCGGTAGGAGCCTATGGCGCAGGTCATTTCAGTCGGCAAATCGGTATTGATTATAAGCACGGCACACTTAATTATGCCCAACGCATGGCCGGGCACATGGTGGTGTCTACAGCTAGTCAAGCTTTGCAAGATGGGGTTTTAGGCAAGGGGCTACAGGCACAGCGACTACTTGGGGCCAGTATCGGTGCCCTAAGTGCCGAACTGACTGGTGATATCTACACCCGTTTGTGCCCTCAAGATGATAATCAAGGCCTAAGCCAGAGCCAACGTAACCTTGGCCTATACCTTAGTCAGCTGAGTAGTGTTTTAACGGCGTCTGCCCTTAATCAAGACATGCAAGCTGCCCTGGCCAGTGGCACCATAGCCGCCCAGGAAAACGCCTTCTTTGTGCCCTTAATCCTGGTGGGTTTAAGTGCCTACGAGGCCTATGACCTCTACCAAACCTATCAGCGCGATGGCGCCGAGGCTGCCCTAACCCAGGCTGGCATCAGTATTGGCCTAGCGGCTTCAGGTGGTGTGGTTGTGAAGTACGGTGGCAAGCTGGGTGGTAAGGTGATTACTAAGGTTTATCCCAACCTTCACCAAGCCTGGCTAGGACTGGTGGAAAGTAACCCAATCTTAGGCAAGGTGATTGCGGTTGCCGATGGTGGCATCAACGCCATTAAACAGCTTGATAGCCAAGCATCTCAAGCGGTGGCTAAACTTTGGCGTGGAGCTGGAGGCAAGGGTGTTGGCAAGAGTGTTGGGCCAATAAATACCAAGCCTTTAGAAGCAATACGTGCTGATGCTATTCCCACTGGTTCTCAAATTGAATATCTTAGCCCCGGCCGTGTTCGTTTTGATGGCGTCGAATTTAGAGCTGTCAGAGATTTGTCTCATATAAGTGAAGAAGGGTTAAGAAAAATGGTTAAAGCAGGTAACAATCCGCGTGATTTAAATTTGATAAGACTCGATGGTCATCATCACCTACAGCGCTATCACCGGGAACCTGGTTCTTTTATTGCAGAAATACCAGAATCAGCCCATTGTATCTCAAAACCAAATCAACATCCCTTAGGCAATAAGGGTGGTCTTACAAAAGCAGAAAGAGGTGATTGGAATAAGACAAGAAAAGCTTTTAATAAGGAAAGAGCAAGGACTGAATTATTAAGGAGAGGATTACATGAATAAACAAAACGTTTGGGAGAGATTAATAGAAGATAAAGAAAATGATGACTTAGGGTGTTATGGTGAACAAACATCTGATTCAGAAATTAAAGTACTAGAATCTAGCTTAAAACTTAATTTTTCACAAAGTTATAGAAAATTTATTAGTTTGTTTGGCTCTGCTTTACTGCCGGGCCAAATAATTTATGGAAGTAGTTATTTGGAAGAAATGGGTAGTGTAAACAAGAATGTTGTAGAGAAGACAAAATTTTACAAGAACTACCAAAAGTGGCCAGATATAGATGATTGGATAATTATATCTGATGATGGTTCGGGTAATCCCATAGGTATCAAACCCGATGGTAGCGTTTGGTTATCAGACCACGATAGTAATTTTGAGCAAATTAAACTTGCTAATGATTTTGAAGACTTTCTGGAAAAGTTATTAGATGAAACTTTGTATGAATAGTTAGAATGATTCGCCTCCTCCTCACTCTCCTATTATTCTGTGGCTTGCCGGCAAGGGTTGATGCTAACCACGGCGCCCTAGGTTTTACAAGTGGTGCTGTGGTAGGAGCCTTAACCGGTAAGGATGCCTTAATGCAGGCAACATCGGGCGCCCTGGGTGCGGTGGTTGCTGAAACTTTGAATGATATTCATCAAGCGGAAATTGAGGCAGGTGTTAATACTGGGCTAAATGATCAGCAATTCAACACTTTCTTACACAAACTGCAGGAGCATCACCAGTTTCATACCCTGGTAAGCGGTTTAACCGCCCTTGGCTTTGGTCTTGATCCCACCCAGGCGATGGTATCGGCCCAAGTTGCCCAGGAAAGTAATAACCTGTTGGCAGCTGCCTATGGGGCGGCTGTTGGCGGTGCGGTTGTCTATAACCTGGCCCACAAGGCGAACCTGTTGTATGAGGGCGAGTTCGAGGAGTTCTTAACCGAAGTCGGCATTGAAATTGCCTTGGTTAAGGCAACCAAAGGCTTAGGTAACTTGGCCAAAGCAGCAAGTAAAACTGCCACCGGACAACAGCTGATGGCGGCAGCCAAGCCGTATGTCTATAAGGTAATCATTCAAGGCAAGGCCTTTATTGCCAGTAGCGCCGACCAGGTGCTGCAGCTGATAGCTAAACAACAACCGCAGCTGGCCCAGGTTCTCAACAAACAGGCTAGTTCCTTTAGCCACTTCCTACAAGCCGATGTAAAAGCTGGGGTGAAGGTTGGTGGTGGTCCAAAGGTGAAGGTGGCTGCCTCAAAAACGAAGCCGTCTCAGCTTACCTATAATGGTGGACGTCAAGCGACCGGTGTCGCCCACGCTTCACAGCCGCTAATAAATCCTGATAAAATGTTACGAGGCAGCGCCAACAATGCTGCCTATGTACCAAAGGAGGTAGCACAGTTAATGGAAGGAAAAACCTTTAATAGTTTCGATGCCTTTAGGAACGAGTTCTGGAAAAGCATGGCCAAAACGAAATACGGTAAAGAGTTTGGAGCGAAGAATTTAGCTAGGATGCTAGAAGGTAACGCACCTTTCACAATTAAACCTCAATATCTTGGTAAACAAAAAACTTATCAACTCCATCACGCTTCTCCCTTACATAATGGTGGTGCCACCTATGACTTAAGCAATATTAGGATTGTAACACCAAGGTACCATCAAGAAATTTTGGATAAAGCTTTTCATAGAGGTTTGAAAAAATGAGACAAAAATATTCTGATGAGGAAATAGTAGAGGTTATAAGATTACTTTTAGAAGGCAAAGGGGATGATAATCAGATCTCAATGTGGTCTGATAATGAACTGCTGGGGTTAGAAGAAGTATATGACCTTATTTTTTACGACGACAGAGATCTTACCCCTGAAGAAATCTTAGCTGAAGCCCGTCGTAAGAATAAACCGATTTTGCTTTAATGATAACCCGCTTCCTCCTCACCCTTATATTATTATGTGGCTTGCAGGCAAGGGTTGATGCAGATATCCACGGCGCCCTAGGCTTTACCAGTGGAGCTGTGGTAGGAGCCTTAACCGGCAAGGATGCCCTGATGCAGGCAACATCGGGCGCCCTGGGTGCGGTGGTTGCTGAAACTTTGAATGATATTCATCAAGCGGAAATTGAGGCAGGTGTTAATACTGGGCTAAATGATCAGCAATTCAACACTTTCTTACACAAACTGCAGGAGCATCACCAGTTTCATACCCTGGTTGGTGGTTTAACCGCCCTTGGCTTTGGCCTTGATCCCACCCAGGCGATGGTATCGGCCCAGGTTGCCCAGGAAAGTAATAACCTGTTGGCGGCAGCCTATGCGGCGGCGGTTGGGGGTGTGGTTGTTTATAACCTGGCCCATAAGGCTAACCTGTTATATGAAGGCGAGTTCGAGGAGTTCTTAACCGAAGTCGGCATTGAAATTGCCTTGGTCCGGGCGACGGCAGGCCTGGGTAACATTGCCAAAGCTGCTAGCAAAACTACCACCGGACAACAGCTGTTGGCTGCTGCCAAGCCCTATGTCTATAAGGTAATCATTCAAGGCAAGGCTTTTATTGTAAGTAGCACTGATCAGGTGTTGCAGCTGATCGCCAAACAACAACCGCAACTGGCGACTGTGCTTAACAAACAAGCCAGCTCCTTTAATCAGTTCCTACAAGCTGATGTTAAGGCTGGGGTGAAGGTTGGCAAGGGTGTTGGGGTTAAGGGAGTTAGAAAGGTTGATACCATAAAAGCAAGTCCAGAGCAAACCTTGGTCCTAAAACAAAAGCCGGGGATGCATGCCCAAGACTTTGATAGGAAAGTTCGGGCTTTAGATGACCTTGCCAAACGTGGTAAATTATTTAAGAAGCAGGCGCCGCGAGATCCAAAGGTGGTTGCTTCCTATAGAGCTAGGCTGCGGATGAGAGCTCAAAAAGAGTGGCAACAATCTGATCCTGAGCGTTATATGAGATTTGAAGAGCGCTTAAGTAAAATGGATGCTGATCACCTTCATGAACTACAACTAGGTGGTAGGGATATACCTTCAGAATTAGGTTTATTAGATATAAGTGTTAATCGTTCTGTCGGGCCGCAAATTCGTCACCAACTAAAAAATATGCCGGATGGCACCAGGATAACCCGAGTGATAAAGGAGTAAACCATGAATTGGCAGAATAAGCTGGATTATTTACTAACCTTAAGAAACAATCCTGATAATAAGGATCGTTTTAAAATTGATGTACTTCCACGCACACCAAAATGGCAACCTGTAGAACTTGAAGGAATTATAAAAGAATATCCATGGTTACCAAAATCCTACCTTGAATATTTAAAAAAGTATGATGAGACAAGCATAGTTTATTGCAGGTTTTTAGGATCAGAGAATAATTCTAATTTTTCTTTACAGCATGCAATTAACGAAACTACAGAACAAGGACTAACAAAAAACTATTTTCCCCTTGCATATGATCCTGGTGGTAGCCTTTTTGTGTTTGATAAAAAAGGTATGGTTTATTGGTGGGATATTGAGGATTATGAATTTGAGAGGGAACCTACATTATTAGCTAATAGCTTTGATGACTTTATGGATGAATGCTTAATGGGCAAAAAGTATTGTGATCTTCTTGGTTCAGAAACTGATGAAATGTGGCAATATTACAAGGAACAAGGTTGGGCATAAATGACCCGCCTCCTCCTCACTTTCCTATTATTCTGTAGCTTGCAGTCTGAGGTTCCCGATGCGCAGCCTGATTAACCTTGGTACGGGCGTCTTAAGCCTGGTGGTATTTGGCCTGCCGACAAGTTTAGAGGCCGCCTTAGGCCAAGCAGCAGCCAAGCATTTGGTAAGTGGCACCGTATCTGGGGTTATGGAACATGGTAAACTGGACCGGGCCATTGGCCAAAGCCTTAAGGGTGAGGGTTTAAAAAACCTTGCCACCAGCCTTGGTACCACGGCGCTTACCTATGGTATAACCCAGGAATTGGGTGTAAAAAATCCAAGCGAAGCAGCTGCTAAAGATATGGCCACTCAAGGGATAGGCCAAGGGGTAGGCCAAGGTGTTGCATCGGCATCGCTACCAAGCTTTACGAACCACCTGGAATATCAACTACAAACCCAACTGATTGGTGGATTTAGTCAAGGGGCTAGCCAGTTAGTGGTCGAAGGCAAGATTACTGCCCCGAGTATTGCAGGCCTTATCAGCCAGGGTATTACCGGTGCCGCGGTGGCAACCTTAGGCAACCGTATTGGTGTGGCCTATGGTAAGAATGAGTTAGACCCCATCAGCCACAAGTTAATCCATGGCGCCCTTGGCTTTACCAGTGGCGCTGTAGTTGGATCCTTAACCGGTAAGGATGCCTTAATGCAAGCAACATCGGGCGCCCTAGGGGCGGTGGTTGCTGAAACTTTGAATGATATTCATCAAGCGGAAATTGAGGCAGGTGTTAATACTGGGCT
>CAYGPH010000054.1:0-7333 GCA_964351815.1 uncultured Verrucomicrobiales bacterium
GGCTAACTAAGTTTAGCATGCGGAAGAACTTTTTAAAAAGTATAAAGCCTGTATGGAAACCTTGCTAAATATTTGGGGGGTAAAACCTAATAATACCAAAATATTTGTTACCAACGTACCTTATTGTTCACATAAAATTTGAAGCTTTTCAAAAATAGGCGGTGAAATAGCCTTTTGTTTTACGGTAATTATTACTTGGTTGTTTTCTAAAATATTGGGAATACTTAACTTAAGGCATGCCTTACCATTAGGTAAGTTTTTAAGGGTTCTAAGCAGTTCATCTAAATAGGCTTGATTTTTAAGTTCAAGGGTAAATTCTTCATCAAAGCTAAGATTTTCTAATAAATCTATACGCGTACAGTATGTACGACGCTGATCATCACGAATACGCACCTGAAGCTGAAACATTACCATTGTGCCTTCTTTCAACATCGGTAAACTTTCCTGATATACTTCACTAAAAATTGCCACCTCAAAAGCACCAAAGGCATCTGATGCATGTACAAAGGCAAATTTTTTACCACTTTTCCCCGTTCGTGCTTGCACGCCTAAAACGACTCCGGCAACACGAAAATCTTCCTTAATCGTTGTTTCCATTTCTGTGGAAGGGCTAATGTGGAGCTTTTCTAAATGTTTAGTATAGCTTTCCAAGGGGTGACCTGAAAAATAAAAACCAAAAGATTCAAATTCTTTTTGTAAACGTTCGGCAGAATTCCAATCAGTAACGCTTGGTAAAATTACCTTTTCTTTTATAGCGCTGTCGTTCGTAAACAAGCCAATTTGCCGAGAATTTTTTTCTTTTTTAGGTGCCGTTAGGTGATCAACCGCCTTAAATAAGGCTTGGCGATTTTCGTGCAGACTATCCAATGCACCACAAGCAATTAGGGGCTCTAACATACGCTTATTAAGTAAGTGTCCTACACGTTCAACAAAATCATCAAGATTCTTGAATTTTCCGCATTTATTTCGTTCAGCAACTATTTCTTCGACAACATTGTCACCAACATTTTTAATGGCACATAAGCCATAACGTAAATTTTCACCTTCAGGTTCAAAGTGTGAAAAAGAAAAGTTAATATCTGGGGGTAAAATACATAGCCCCATGTGCTGAATATCTTGAAAATAAATATTTAATTTATCGGTATTATGCATATCAGCAGTCATTACGGCAGCAAAGAAGGCTAAGGGATAATTTGCTTTTAAATAAGCCGTTTGATAGGTTAGCAACCCATAGGGTGCAGCATGGGATTTGTTAAAACCGTAACCAGCAAATTTTGCCATGGCATCGAAAATGTGATTAGCAGTGGTTTTTTGAATGTTATTCTTTATGGCACCATCAACAAAACGTTGGCGCTGGTCATCCATTTCAGCTTTAATTTTTTTACCCATGGCACGGCGTAATAAATCGGCTGCTCCTAAACTATAACCAGCTAAATCCTGGGCAATTTTCATTACCTGTTCTTGATATACCATAACGCCATAGGTAGAAGAAAGAATAGGTTCAAGGCTAGGATGTAAGTAGGTTACAGCTTCTTGTCCGTGTTTGCATGAGAGATAACGTGGAATATCATCCATTGGACCAGGGCGATAAAGGGCTACTAGGGCAATAATATCTTCAAAACGATCGGGCTTAAGCTTTTGTAGCACATCGCGCATACCTATACTTTCCACTTGGAAAACGCCAACAACTTGAATTTTACTTAGCAGTTCAAAGGTTTTATGATCATCTAAAGGAATATTATGAATTGAAAAGTCTGGCTGCTGTTGGCAAACAATTTTGACAGCGTGTTCAATAATAGTAAGGGTTTTTAAGCCTAAAAAATCAAACTTTACAAGCCCAGCCATTTCCGTATATTTCATATTGAATTGCGTAGCTGGTAAACTGGCACTTTCATCCTTGTACACGGGAACCAGCTTTGTTATCGGCCGGTCTCCAATAACGACCCCAGCTGCATGGGTAGAAGCATGGCGATATAACCCTTCCAGTTTTATGGCGATTTCAACCATTTTTCCTATGGCTGCATCTTCTTCAATTTGTCGTTGTATGGCCTCTTCTTCAGCTACAACTTCTTTTAAAGAAACAACGACACCAGGATTGTTGGGTACTAACTTACATATTCTATCGACTACAGGGTAAGGAATTTGTAGAACACGGCCGACATCGCGTAAAGCAGCGCGTGCTTGTAATTTTCCAAAGGTAATAATATGTGCCACATGATCGGCGCCATATTTCTGTTGTACATACTTAATGACCTCATCACGGCGGTCTTGGCAAAAATCCACATCAAAATCAGGCATAGATACCCGTTCAGGATTCAAAAAACGCTCAAATATTAAGCCAAAGCGAATCGGGTCAATATCTGTTATTGTTAAAGCCCAAGCGGTTAAGGAACCCGCGCCAGATCCACGACCTGGGCCCACGGGAATATTTTGTTTTTTTGCCCATTGAATAAAATCAGCTACAATTAAAAAGTAGCCAGGAAACCCCATGGTTTTAATGATATCAATTTCGTATAGCAATCGGTTGTGATACGCATCTTTAATTTCCGCATGGTTTTCCTTAGGATGAAGGGGATAAACTTCTGTTTCTAAGCGATTTTCTAAGCCCTTGGTTGCTTGTTCCAACAGGGCTTCTTCTTCACTAGCACCGTTAGCTGATTCATAAGGCGGAAGAATAGGTTTGTGGGGTTCAGGAAAATACAAACAACGGGAAGCAATTTGCATGGTATGGTTTATAGCTTCTGGCAAATCAGAAAACAGCTCCACCATTTCCTGACTTGATTTAAAATAATGGTGGGGTGTAAGTTTACGGCGATCATCTTCTAAAACATAACGTCCTGCTGCTATACATATTAAAGCATCGTGTGCTTCATACATTTCTGGAGATGGAAAATAACAATCATTGGTCGCTACCAAAGGTATATTAAACTTGTAAGCTAAATTTATGACATGTTTTTCAATTTTCTTTTCAACTTCTAAACCATGGCGTTGAATTTCCATGTAAAAACGATTTTCAAATATATTGGTAAAAGCCTTAATGAAACTATCAATTCCGTTATCATTTAGTGGATCCTTAGCAAGTAATATCATTTTACCGACTAGGCCATCGGAATAACCACTTAAGGCAAAAAGGCCTTCACTATATTTTTTTAAGATGGAAAAATCTATGCATTTTTCACCATTGACTTCATTTACGTTTAAATGAATATGGCTGGTTAGTTGCATAAGATTTTCATAGCCTTGGCGATTGATGGCGATAAAAACCATATTTCCAACAATTTGCTGATAATGAATCGCTAATTGGGCACCAATTATAGGTTGCACACCAACTTTTGAAAGTTTTTCTGCTGCCTCTAGGGCGCCAAACATGTTATTCGTATCGGTAATGGCAACTGCTGCTTGATTGTTGTTTCTTGCAAGTTCAGCAATTTCCTCTAATGGCAGGGCACCCTCTGCTAGGGAATAAGCACTATGAACGCGCAGATGAATAAACACCAAAATTAAAGACTTTAAAAAAATAGTTAACCTAATGTGCCCTAAGTGATAGTGCTTATTCAACATGAACTTTTTTTATCACTAATATTCATTAAAGGTTCTTAAAATAAGATTATAAGTCAGGAATATTTTATGGCTTACCATAGAATTTAGACCAGCATAATTAACAAAAAAAGCTTGTTAGGGAAAAAAATACACCTAGGCACTAACGGCTTGGTTTACTTCTGGCATTGGAATTTTATATTCTTGGACGAGTTTCATTAAACGGTTTCGATATTCTTTTGCATGGCTGTTATAAGGATCAGGCGTTGTGCGGAAGGCTCCGCCATAAACCATAGCAACTTCTGTGATATCAGCTAAGCCATATATAATCATCTCTGTTTTAATGGATTTTTTATAGGTTGGATCATTTTTCATGGAATCATAAACCTTTTGAAAAAGTTCATGCACTATATCAAGATTTGCAGAATGGGCAACGGGAAGGGTTATATGACAAGATTTATAGTTCCTTGATAAATTTACTAAACTTGTAATATCACCATGGGTAAAGTTTTGTAAATTACCGTTTACGTGCTGGAATTCAATAGCTTTGAGGTTTATGCCCTTAATAATACCCATATTGCCATTGATTTCGACCATTTCACCTACGCTCACCAAACCATCTAAAAGGTTCATAATTCCACTGATAAGGTTTTTAACCAGAGTTTGTGAACCAAAAGAAATTGCTAAACCTAGCACACTAAAACTATATACTATTGGCATAACGTCTATGCCAAGTTCTGCCAGTAGTATAAGACCAGCAATAATCGCAATAACCCACCTATATATGGATTTTAAGACGGGAGTTACAGTTATGGTGATGTCATCAGCCTTAGGTAAATCGTCAAAATTTTCACCTTGCATAGCTTTTAGACGCCTTCTAACAATCGATTCCACCAGGGTGTTTATAAACCGCAAGCCAATTTTTAAAAAGAGGAAATATAAAATAATAACAAGGAATCCCCTTAACAAAAGCATCGTAACTTTTTTTATATTATCGGTGCTAAAGGTTTTTTTAAATTGCTCTGGGTTGGTTATAAGGTTGTACTGATCAATCAAAATGTCTTCTATGTGCTTATCATTATTTTTGAATATCGCAGGGGGATTTTTAATATCTGTTTTTAACCCTTCATTTAGCGTTTCAGGGGCAGACCCACTAATAATATTCAAGCTAAACAAAGTTAATAAAGCAAAAAAAATATATGATTTATTTTTATTCTTCATGGACTACCACTTCATTATTATCGCCCGAAATAGGGTTACCGTTTTCATTTACACTATCTTGCACATCTTTTTGTTCACGGATACGCACATGACAAACGACTTTTTGCACACCGCCTACACGTCTAACAGCTTCTAAAACCTTATTAAGTTCTTCTTCGTTTTGCGCAATACCCATAACATAGGTTATGCCTTTTACAGTTTTTACAGTGTAGTTCATGGAACGCACATATTTTAAAAAAAATATCGCAGAATTCACTTGGGTTGTGATCCATTTATCAGATGCAACGGAACCTATACTTTCTGTTCCTTTTGGCAAAACTTCAATATCATTTACAATATTGCTTACATCCTTTACTTCGCGGGCTAAACGCTCGGGTTCAGTTTTCCATTCTTCGTTATCAACAACCCCCATTAAAAATACTTCGCTATTTTCCACAATCACGGAAATTTTAGAATACAAACCAGTATCATAAGCATAAAGTTTTAGTTTGATTTTTCGCTGAATTTCACTGTCGGTCAGGCATTTTCTAATACCTTTTTCCTTTGTACCATAAGCTGCACCTGCGCCACCAGCGCCAATAATTAATGGCGCCGCGCATCCTGTTAGTATTAAAGGAAGCAAATAAAACAAATATTTCTTTTTTTTAAACACACTGAGACCAAGCATTTTTATAATGGATAATATTCTTACCTGGGCATACTAGTACAACATCAAACCTTTGGAAAGCTGAATTCAACGATGGGTCAAATTGTGAAATATAATATTGTAACGCGTCTGCAATACGTTTGCATTGTTTAGGTAAAACACTATGGTGGGCTATTTCTACAGTTTTACGATATTTTACTTCAACGGCAACAACAACCTTGTTATCCATTGCCAAGATATCTATTTCCCCATGGGGTGTTTTCAAACGTTCCCGCAGGATTGTATAGCCTAGATTTTCTAAAAAAGTTTTTGCACGCTTTTCCGCATGTAAACCAGTCACATAACTTGTTAGGTCACGCATACTATTTCCTTACAGATTTTTTCAAGTGGTTATTATGTTTTGTCCCGTCATTTCTTTTGGTGGTTTTAATCCCAAAAGCGTTAATATTGTTGGTGCTATATCGGCCAAAGTACCATTTTTAACATGGTATTCTTTTTGCTTTGAAATCAACAGAAAAGGTACCGGATTAAGTGTATGGGCTGTATGTGGCTGATTATTTTCATCTACCATACATTCCGCATTACCATGATCTGCGGTAACAATTGTTAGCCAATCGGTTTCTAATGCCTTTTTTTCCAAATTTTTTAAAATAGTATCTATTGCCTCAACTGCCTTAATGGCAGCCGTTTCATTGCCAGTATGGCCAACCATATCGCTATTGGCAAAATTAGCAACGATCAAACTGGCTTGCCGATCATCCATAGCTTTAAGTATTGCACCTTCAACCAATTTGGCATTCATTTCAGGCTGTAAATCATAAGTTGCCACTTGGGGTGAAGGAACCAGAATTCTTTCTTCCCCATCAAAAGCTTTTTCCTGACCACCATTTAAGAAAAACGTAACATGGGCATACTTTTCTGTTTCTGAAATACGATATTGTTTTAAGCCTGCTTCTGAAACAACTTCACCAATACTTTTTTCCACATCTACTTTTTCATTGAGGTTTGTTAGGTAAGGTTTTAGAAAGTCTGCATATTCATTCATTGCTAAACAGGCGGAAAAATTAATAGTTTGCCGCTGAAAACTTTTAAAATCTGGAAGTAATAATGCACTTAAAAGCTGCCTTACCCTATCAGAACGAAAATTTACCATCCATAAGGCATCACCATTATCCATACCCTGATAATTTTCATGCACACCAGGTTTAATGAATTCATCTGTAGTTGTATTATCATAACTTTGAAGAATATACTCAACGGGATTGGTAAAAACTTTGTCGCAGCAGTTAATGCCTTTGGTTAGAGCATTATAAGCACTTTCTATACGGTCCCAGCGGTTATCACGATCCATGGCATAGTAACGTCCTGCTACCGTTGAGATAGTAATATTCGTAAAATCTTCAAGCGCATCAAAAGTTTTTTGCATATAGTCTGCACCGCTTTTGGGCGGCGTGTCACGGCCATCCATAAAAGCATGTATGTGAACCTTAACTCCTTGATTTGCAACTATCCTTGCAAGGCCAATTATATGGTCCATGTGGCTGTGTACACCACCTGGGGATAACAACCCCATGATATGCATTGCTTTATTTGTTGATTTTAATTTATCGACAACAGCCAGTAATTGCATATTGTTTTCAAAAGAATTATCCAAAAGCATTTTATCAATTTTGGGTAAATCTTGCAGAAGAACCCTGCCTAAACCAATAGTGGTATGGCCAACCTCACTATTACCCATTTGTCCAGAAGGTAATCCAACGTAGTTTTCTGACGCTTGCAACTGACTGTGGGGATACTTGTTCAAAAGTTTTTGCCATTCTTTTGCATAACAAATTGCATTGTGTTCATCCTTATCAGAAATGCCCCAACCGTCAAGAATACAAAGGAAAACTTTTTTCATGTAAATTTATTTTTTTGAAAATAATAATT
>CAYGPH010000055.1:0-5532 GCA_964351815.1 uncultured Verrucomicrobiales bacterium
CCAGCCTGATGATTTTGTGCTAGAGGTTAGACTGCTGTAGTGTTCTTGAGCGTGGCCAAGCTGCACCTCTGAACCATATAAATAATTATCCGGTGCCTTAAGCACCATACCGCGGGTATGAATAGCCTGATCACTGATTAAGTTGTTGGCAACGCCTGCAGTTTCTTCATTTAGTTCCGTTTGAATATTTCTTCCCACAAGTGTTGAAATATTGCCAGCCCTCGCCTTACTTCCTATTTTGCTAACATGTGTTGTTTTTGATGTTGAATGCTCGGTACGCTTTCCCAAACCGTGCCCTCTTGTTGATTGTTGATTTACTGTTTTTTCATCTAGTAAATCTAAACTTTCAATATGAGAATCACCATTAGGTGCACCACGAGTTAAATTAATTTCTGCATCTGTTATAGACCCTTTTTCCCTATAAACCTGTCCTCCAAGTAATGTGAGATAATCACCAGTAACACTCTCTTCCGCTAAGGGAAATTCTATTATGTGAACAGTATTACTATCAGGATGAAGCTCTAATCGCTGTTTATAACGTTGGCGTAAAATTTCTCTTTCTGCACGAACATCAATTGTCCCAGATTTTAATTGTGAGCCGCTAAGTTCAACATTTCCTGAAGATTGAATAGCCATTTTCTGGCAAGATTTAATTGTTGCTGGTCGGAATTTATGTAACTCCATTTTGGGAGGAAGCAACAACTTAGGAACAAGCATCATTGTATTGCGAACTTTTTCAGCCATTTGAAATACAAGAGGTTCTGTAGCTTCACAAAACCATCGTTTCAATGTGCTGTCCGGAATTCCATGACTAATATTTAAGCCTTCTGAGGCAGCTTTAACAGCAAAAAATTCGTGACCCTTATTAATAAATTCGTCATACAATGAGGTACCACCAACTCCATTTAAATAAAGCTGCCCTAAACTTGATGCCAAAGTACGCTGTAAGGCTATGGGCATTAGTTTACTATGAACAGCATCCATAGTAGTTTTTGAACCAGTATCACTATTTTGTATATTAACCAAAGCTTTTAGTTGCGATTCACGAGAACACTCGCCATTTAAAAGCCTTTTAGTAGTTATTTGTCCGGATGTATCTTCATGGATAAAGCCCTGTATACCTTTGAAAACATCAGCCACATTAATTAACAAATGACTATCTAAAGTCTCAGAAGATTTTTGATCTTTACCTTTATAGCGTGCAATAAAATTACCTACATTAAAAGATAGTGTTAATCCACTTATGTCTCCATCAATCATTACTGGACTATGATTCATTTTTACGTAACTATGGCCACCAACCTTTATGCTACATGGTGTGTAATCAACACCATCTCCACGAAAGGCATGAAGCCTACCTAAACGACGTCCAGCATAAAAATAACTATCTTTAATAGGATCTTGAAAACGTCTGATCCTTGAGGAATAACAACGCTTCCAGTAATTTCCTAAATCATTTGTTGGTAAGTGGGGCCAATATTGTCCATAATTTTTTACACGGCAATCAATCTGAAGACCCTTTTTTTGGGGTTGATCAAAGGATTTTGATATTTCACTTTGGTCCTGTTTGACACCATTTAAATTAAAATCACCACCCACAAGCATTGTAGATGCTTCTAGTTTAAAGCATTCAGATTCGGCATGAACAGACCCTATAACATTTAAGCAGGTTGGTTCAGATTCCTCGTAGCTCTTGTAGTATCCTGAACACCCTGTTGGCAGATGGTCAAATCCCATTTCTACTCTATTGAAGGAAACGTAACGCTTATCACCAGCCCTTGTTAAAAGGACATCACCATTAAATTTTGCTTGTCCTCCAATGTTTCCATTACAGCTTGCTAAATTAATATTGTCTCCTTCAAAAGAAAAATCTGTAGCTGAATAAACGGATAAGTAACTCAATAAAGCATTTTCCGATAAAATTTCAATAGTTGAATTACTAGCTAGCTCAGCGCCATTACTTTCATGGAAAGGTAAGGGAAAAATACAGTCAGTTCTTTTATCTTGATAACCAAAATAATTCCAGTCTTTTTCTACTATATTTTTGTCTCCGATAACAATTTTTGGCGACACAAGGCGAATACGTTCACCGTATATTTTCGCGAAACGCCCGTCTATATCTCCTTTAACCAGCAAGTATAAAAAACCTAAGCAGTCGATTGTAGGCATGTTTTCGTTATCAAGGCCTACACAAACATCTCCACCACACTCAAGTTTAAGTCCACGCGATGTGAAATCGGCCGCAAACGTTACATCACCGTCAACGACAAAATCTATAGGATAAGGAAAGTTTACAGGCCTATTGATCTGTAATAAGGGAATAGTCTTTGTAGTAAAGGTAACTTGTTTAGCTGTAAATATATGGTCACTTAAAATAGCACCCACATAGTCAAACGCAACGCCAATAAATCTTATGTATAGGGTGTTAGTAAACAGTATTTCATCAAAATATTTCTCCTGCTTATCAAAGGTTAACTCTAAACTGTTATCATGTGGTTGCAGAGTAATGATTTTGCTTTGGTTTTTTATACGTAATACTGATTCCAAACCATATTTAAGAACACTTTTATCATGACCAAGGTAAGAAAATTTTTCTACACCATTTTTAATGTTGCACTCACCGTAATTTTCTATGGTAATAGGTGCCGCTTGAGCCTTTAAATTTTCATGGGTAAGGCTTGCATTTTCGGCAACAAAATAACGTTGGGCTTGGCCATTTTTAAGGGTAACCTTCGCACCAGCCTTAAGGCTTAGGAATTTGGCAACCGTGCAAGGGGATTCTGGTTTACCAATATCTTGAAAATCATCAATCGTCCAGGTTCCAGCCAGTTGCGATTGGCAAAAAATAAGATCTAGCATGCCGCACTGAACAATTCCTTGGTTATCAAGGGGGGTATAACATCTCATACGCTTTGCATCTATAAAACCAAAATTTGTTGCACCTATGGAGCTATGGTATTTATCACTTCTTATGGTTGCTCCCTCATGGTTGATAATCCTGGTACCACTGAAATAACCGTTAGCATGAATCACCCCATGGTTATCACCCTGATCGATACCGAATATACCTTGGCAATTGATTGTTGCGCCTTCATAGTTATTCATGTGCTTTAACATGTTTGCACCAGAAGAATTAAAGTGAAGGGTTTTATAATTATCTATGTAATGCGCATGAAAGTTATATCCCTTATGGTTAAATTCCCCACGGTTAATAACCTTGGTAACCTCTAGGGTGTTACCTTCACTTGTCCAGCTGCCACTATTGCGTATTCTATGTAAATTTCCGGTAGCTTCAATAATTTCCATACGGTTGGCATTGTGAATTTCTCCACTACCATCGCTATAAAGGCTTTGAATCTGTAATAGCTGTGAACTTTCATGTTGCAGGGCACTGCCACTAAATAGGCGCAGGCTGTCAATACTCCAGGAATGCATGCTTTGATTGCGTAGCTTACTGTTACTGGCACTCAAGGTTGCAATCACTGTTTCACCCCTAACATCGAAACTGCTTGCAATTGCGGAAACCATTTGGCTGTTTAGCTGTCCTTCGTTAGTAAATTCCACATGGTCAAGGTTTAATGCCCCTTGAAAGTTACCCAAGTTTCTTACCATGGCACGATCACTGGTTGCCTGGTGTGGTAACATATTATCGCTATCAAGCCAAAAGCTTGGCCGGGTCATATTTAGCTGATTAATACGGTTATCACCCAAAAGTAAACCCACGGGGCTGGCAACATTTAAGGTTGGTGCCTCCACATTGTTTAAAAATACGGCGTTGTAATCCCCTTGAATATGAAGATTTAAATTGCCGTAGGTGCTATCTAGGCTACCGCTTACTATCAGCTCATCATCGGCATTTATAACCCATGTCAGGCCGGCTAAATTAAAGGACTGGCTATCCATAGTGTAGCTAATACCCTGATTACGAAAACAATAATCGCGGTACTTAAGGTAGGCAAAGCAGCGTTCTGCACTATCATTGCTGGCTGTTGTGGGATCGGTGCTAGGACTAGGACTTGGGGTGTCTGTGTTTATGCCAGTGTTTATGCCTGTGTTTATGCCCGTATCTGGGTCTGCCCCTTGGTCAGCAGCAGCCTCCTGGCGATGGTAAGCCTTGGCAAGGCTCAAAAAATCTAAATCGCGCTCTAAAACTGGCGATGCCACACCCGAATCGTGGTCCATGCTTGGTAAAGCAAAGTTAATTGGCTTATTATCGGACACATTTAACGGCACAACCTTAAGCTGATAGCCGCGTTCTGCTTTGGGATCACGGTAAAGATGAATGCTTAAGCTGGTGTCTTTTAAGGATTCACGGTGCGGTGCCAAAATATCAGCATTGGCATAAAGGCATGTTTGAAACAGCAAACCATAAAGGTAAAAAAACAAAACCCCACGGGCAACGTAACTTGAATAGGTTGCATAAAAAAAGGGCTGTTTGTTAGAACAAGCCCGGTGTTTCGTTTTGAAAAAATTTAAGGATAAGCACTTACGCCTTAAGCTTTGTATGGCTCTGGCATTTTTAAATGCCTTTTGCCAAATGATTAGCCTATAACATAGGGGGTTAAAAAACGTTTTGCTTTTTAAGAATGAATGAAAATTGATCCACTTGTTGGGGCACTTGTTATTTGCTGAATCGGTATTTGCTGACTGGTTTTTTCCATAACTGGCAGAAGAAGTAAAGCCCATACTTGGCTCCCCTTAAATACTAACCCATGAACAATTCCCGAAAAAATAAAAAAAAGCAAGAAAAAAATAATGTTTGTACTTTTTTCACAACACACCTATACGATGCCTGAATGTAGCTGTTAAAAACTTTATAATTACGTGGTTACAATTTTTCTTTTAAAGTAAGTTTGTTTGTTTTTTTAAACCTCCTTTCATCTTGCCTTACGTCTTGGAGCTGCCACAGACACTAAAAATGACATCACTTGTCTCTACGCGGTCTCTGTTAAAGATTATTTTGATTTTTGTGCAAGTTTCAAAGTGCTTACATTACAAAACAAGCGGGATATTGCAAAAAACCTCTTTGTTCTTTTTTTTAAGCTCAACACAAGATGTTTTTTTAAAAATATTCCAGAAATTTTCTGCACCCCAAGGGTTTATTGCACCACTCATAAGCCGTTAAACAAGTGGCCATAGTTTTCACACCAGACTTGTTCAACAAAGGTATTTGGTGCTACAAGATTAAGCTCAGCGGCAACTTGACCGCTTATTGTTGGCCTTAGCAAAATAGGAAATGTACTCCCCTACCCGCAGGCTTAATTTTTCCTGATTTATATAATTCATTTAATTTTGCCTTAGATTTTTCACAACCAGCTTCACTGGCAATTTTATAATATTTTGCTGCTTCTTCGAAATCTGGCTGGCCATCATCTCTTAGGCCAATATTACCATTTGCATACATAAGACCAAGATTAAATGCTGCATCTGCAAAACCAGCTTCACTGGCAATTTTGAAATATTTAGCTGCTTCTTCAAAATCTGGCTGGCCATCATCTCTTAGGCCAATATTACCATTTGCATACATAAGAC
>CAYGPH010000055.1:5632-7311 GCA_964351815.1 uncultured Verrucomicrobiales bacterium
CAAGATTAAATGCTGCATCTGAGTCACCACGATCAATTGCAATTTTATAATATTCCACTGCCTTTGCGTAATTCGGCTGGCCATCATCTCTCAGGCCGATATCACCATCAGCGTACAAAACGCCAAGGTTATGTGCTGCATATGCACTACCAGCATCACTGGCAATTTTAAAATATTTCGCTGCCTTGGCGTAATCTGGTTTATTATTTATCACACCAACCTCACCCTCATCATACATATCGCCTAGAACATAGCAATAGTCACCACGATTACCGTAATGCGCTTCAAGGTAATCATCTAAACACTTATAATCAATTGGGTAAGCCTTGGCTTTTTGTATTTCGGGATAGCTTTTTAATGCCTGTAAAACCTCATTTGCAATCGTAATATGCTCAACATTAAGCTGTTCAATCAACTGATCAAGGGTTACTACTTGATCGTGATCACAGGCTTGACGCGATAAAATAACCAACGCACTATCATTTCCACTAAGGTCTAGGCCATGGTTGTTTTTTAACATTATTTCCCTAAAATAAAGCCCAACTTGAAAAGCCTTTCCTGCATTACCTTGATCTTGTAAAAACCTTTTCAATAGATCAGGGATATTACTGTCACGTAAACTTTCACTACTCCCATCAAAAACCACAGGTTTTGCCAAGGGCATAAACGGAAAAATACTTAATTGTCTCTCACTTATATCACCGCCAGTTGCACCTGTTAATAGCCCTGCTAAAGAATCAAAACCTCTTTCTGTAAATCCTTTGTGTTCTAAAGTTTCTATATATTCAAGGGAAGAAAAGTTAGCGACGGATAAATCATCAGGAGTTATTGATGTTGCACAAAGACTTGCAACATTAAAAACCGCCAAACTCATAAAAGAAATGAAATTAAATTTATACATCATCGATCACCAGTGAATTATTAGAGCGTTATGTTAATACAAAATAATAATAATATCGACCAAAACAACTAACAGAGCAGCATTATTACCCCACTCTTAGGCCGTCAAACAGGTGGACATACTTTTCAAACCAAACTTTTTCAACAAAGGCATTCGAGGCTACAAGCTTAAGTTCAGCGGCAACTTTGCCGCTTATGGTGGCCTTTGCAAAATAGGAAATGTACTCCCCTACTCCGCAGGCTTAATTTTACCTGACTTGTATAATTCTTTTAATTTTGCCTTAGAATTTTCACAACCAAGATCACAAGCAATTCTAAAATATTTTGCTGCCTCGGCGTAATCAGGTTGGCCTTTAGCTTTTGCACCAACTTTACCTTGTAAATACATAGAACCAAGGTTAAATGCTGCCTGTAAAACACCACGATCAATTGCAATCTTATAATATTCTACGGCTTTTGCGTAGTCTGGCTGACCATCATCTGTCAGGCCAAAACAACCTTCAGCATACAAAACGCCAAGGTTAAATGCTGCACCTGAACTGCCACGATCAATGGCAATTTTATAACATTTAGCTGCTTCTTCAAAATCTGGCTGGCCATCATCTCTCAGGCCAATATTACCTTGTACATACATAGAACCAAGGTTATTTGCTGCATCTGCACTGCCACGATCACTGGCAATTTTATAATATTCCACTACCTTGGCGTAATTCGGTTTACCATCATCTCTCAGGCCAATATTACCTCGCTCATACAAAACGCCAAGGTTATTTGCTGCA
>CAYGPH010000056.1:0-6767 GCA_964351815.1 uncultured Verrucomicrobiales bacterium
ATTTTGGGAGACGCATCGGAGTTTATGAAAGATTTTGAAGCTTTTGGCTAAAAAACTCGCCTTAATACTTTATATTTTGCCTCCGAAAAGACCACAGTTGAAAGGCAGCGTTGAACGCGGAAATAGAATTTTCAGAGAAGATTTCTATGATGCTGAAATCTTCATCCCAGGGTCCGTAACAGAGGTAACACTATAGCTCCAAAAAGCTACTCTTAAGTATAATACATACAGACCACACAGGGTCCTTAGGTGGATAACTACCATTCACCTATGTAAATAATCTTTTAATTGAGGCTAAACTCGTTTCAATAATTTTTGAACTTGTGCAGCAATCTTGCCAGACAAGCCTGATGAGCGCATACTTTATGTATTGTAATATGGGTTAAGTGTTGTCTTAAGCATGGGTGATACAAAAAAAACGCTACAAGTTGTTTGGCATGAGGGCTTGTTGTTAACGCCACAGCACCTTCAGCAGCAAGATAGATTTTGGCAAAACCACAGAAAGTTTGTTCAAAGGTTTATTGAAAATTATAATTGGGGTTTTTCAGAACTCAATCTTGATATCAGCAAGCTTGCTGAAGGCGTTATATGTATTAATGGTTTTGAAGCAATAACAGCCGAAGGAGAAGTCATATCAGATCAAGAAAATATTTCTGTTGATTTGAAAACCTTGAAATTAGAGAAAACCAAGCCAACTGTTCTTTATTTGATCAAAGAAGCAGTGCCTTCTACAGAAAATATTGATATCGTTGATGATAATAATGAAGCGAATAGCGTTAGCCTTAGTGTTTACAAGCCAAAATTAAAAATTGATAAAACCTACCCCGCCAATCCTTCCTTGTTAGTAGGACCCGTTTTAAGGGTAACATTACATGATACCCACTATGAAACCGATAATTTTCTTCCGCCTTTTCTTAATATTCCAAAAAACAATTACTGGAATGAACGCTTAAAAAACCTTGTGAACAATTTAAGGCAAAAACATGTGTATTTATTTGATAACCAAGAACAAGGTGTTCACAACGAAGCAAGGGCTATGCTTAGGTCAGCTGTTCTGATACTTGACCCATTAACGAAATGCAGCCAATTATCGTGCAATGTTTTTTATAACGCTTTGCGTGAATGTGCCTGCGAAATGATAAAGGTGTATGATAAAAAAAACATTCCAAATATTTTTCCCTACAACTGCTTAGATCCACTTCAAGCTATTAAACCCCTATTTGAAATTGTCGAAACCAGCCTAAACAATCTACAACAAATTTATACGGTTCTCGATTTTCAACAAAATGACCGTTTATTTTACCTTACAAAAACGACAAATCTTAACCTAGAAACCTATATTGTTTGCCACTTTCCAAAACACGTTAGCATAGAGGGTGCAAAAAATTGGTTACAACATGCCGTAATTGCAAGTGATTCTAAAATTTCTTTTGTCACAACCCACAGGGTTAGGGGTGTAGATCGGCAAATTATCGCCGACAATACACTAGAAGATATAAGCTTTGGTAGCGACGTAATTTTAGCTCAGTTAGTAGTTAATAATAGCCAATTTTTTAAGCAGGAAGAAAACCTTAATGTTTTTAACCCAGGTGATCAGGAAGCAAACAGACCCCTTAAAATACATCTTTATGTGCGAAAAAATGATATAGAGAAAGAAAGTCGCCATGCAGCCTAAAGATGTAGGAAATAGTGGTTTAGAAAAAATCTTCCATACCTTTATCAAAAAACTTTCAGCCTTACAAAGACAGGCTAAATACTTGGCTTTAAAGGATCTTCAAAACACTAAGGATTTGAATCTCAAAATAAATGAAACTCATGATATTGATGCTTCTTCTTCAGCATCAACAACAGATAACAATGATGAAGAAATCATTACCGTTTCAGGCCCTGTTATAAAAATTCATGAACATTTAACAGATACCCTGGAAGTTGCAGGAAGAAACCTCAACACTTCTCAGGGACTAGAAGGCACACAAGTATTTTATTTGATGGTCTGTTTAAGTGATGAATTAATGCTGAATATGGAATGGCAAGGAAAAGAGTTTTGGCAAGATCACAGTTTAGAAAACCATTTTTTTCAAACGCAAATTGGTGGAGAAGAGGTTTTTAATCGCATGGCAAGTGTGCTTCATCGCCTTGATCCTAATCAGCGTATTATCGCAAAATTATATTTAGATGCACTAAATTTAGGATTTTGTGGAAAATTTGCTACCCAAACCGATAACAAACTAAAGCTTTTAAAACGAGAGCTTTATCGTTTTGTTTACCAGGAAGAATTACCAAGCACCTTGAATAATCAGCACATAAGTATTCTTTCATCTCAACCACAACATCTATATCAAGGAACAAAGACCATAGAACTACCTGATTTAAATTATTGGATAAAAGCAAGCGTAGGGGTTTTTGTAACCTACCTAATTACAAGCTATTTGCTATGGACAAATGTGTCTGATGACATGCACCAAATTTTACAACAAATTTTTAGTATTACGCAGCAGCAGGCCATAGGAATTAAATAAAAAAATGATTCAAAATATTGCCCAAATTATAAGCCAAAATCCCCAACTCATAAGGTGGATAGCAATAATTTTAATTTCTGTTGGAATATTAACCACTGCTTTGGCAGCCTATGCCCTGCACAAAAGCTTTCAACGTAAACCAACGCCAAGTAAATTGCCCTGGTACAAAAGCTTTGAAACACCGCCATATCTTGGAAACTTAAACTACTACTTGCTACGCAAAAAAACTATAGAAGTAAACAGCATGAGCAAGGTGTTTTTACAACTTTTGCGATTGTTTAAAAATTTTTATGGGCGCAATGGAATCTATTATTTGCCCCTAAACATTGTTTTGGGTGATCGGGATTCTGGGGTAACAACCCTTCAAGAATCTATTAAGCTTCCAACACCCTTCACCTATAATGGGGCACAAATAGAATCAAAGGAACTAGCCTGCAAAATCTTTCAAAAAGGGTTTTCTCTTTTCGTTGGCTCTGAAATCTTTGAAAAAGCAGCGTCACCAAAAACCTTTGGAGAAAAAAACACCAGTTGGCACAATTTACTGCTTTTACTAAATCGCTATCGGCCGAAACTTCCTGCAAACAACGTGACAATTGTTGTTGATTTGAAAAAAATATATCAAGGACAAACTAATCCCCCCAAAAGCGAAGATATTATTGAACTCGCAACAAAATACGCACAGGCTATTAAATCCCTACAAGAAAACTGCAAGCTAAAGCTTCCTGTTTATGTGGTTTTCACCAAAACAGATATTATTCCAGGGTTTACTGATTTAGCCCGAAGTTTTAGTAAGGACGAAGTAAACGATATTTTAGGGTGGTCCTCTCCTTACCGTATCGATGAAGAATTTGAAGATTCTATGGTCGATGATGCCTTTAAAAACATACAGCATTTATTGTTCAAGCAAGTTAGTGCCGTTCTTACGGAAAAACCTGAAACCCCACAAAATCAGGACCTGTATCTTTTTCCTGAAGAAATTAGCAGCTTACATGAACCCCTTAAGTTGTTTTTAGGAAGAATTTTTAAAAGCCATGACATTTCAGAACCATCGGTATTTAGGGGAATATATTTTGTTGGCGATGGTGAGGATGCTGAAAAACTAGATTTAGACGAAAAACACCATAACAAAAACCCAGATCAACGAAACCTAGCTTTTGTAAACAGCCTTTTTGAAAAAAAAATTTACCACGAATCTAAGGCTGTAAGGGCGCTAAGCGGTAAAACGTATCAATTAAACAAGGCCATAAGCTTTGTACGTTATGGTACCGCTGGCTTTACTATTTTAGGGCTTTACGGGCTCATAAGTGTTTACAGCAGTTTTTCAGAAAAAAAACACCGTATTATCCCTGTCTTAAATCGTATGGGAACAATGCTTGAAGATATTCAACAAATGCGCCTAAACCAACAAAGTAGTAGTGATATTTTTGATGGCTATGCCAAGCAGTTATTGGCCATAATGCAAGAAATTCATCAAACACAATTTTTTTCTGTTTGGTTACCGGCATCCTGGTTTAGCCCCTTACACCACGATCTTCGCACAAGCTTAAAAATTGCCTACCAAGAAGTCGTAATTCATACCATTTATGTGGATCTTCTGCTAAAAGCCAGAGCACTTCTGGGCATGCAAGTTACTGTAGATGACAGGTCTAACAGTATAGGTGCTATGCTAATGCCACTTTCAACACCTGAATTTAAGCTTTTACAAAAGTATGTAAACAACTTAATGGCCCTAAACAACATGCTGTATATTTTTAACAACCTACGAAGTAGTAGTAGTGCGGAAGATTTAGACAAGCTTATTTACTACACCTTTGAAACCCATCTTTCAAAAGAGTTTTTAGGAACCTTTAGTGAATTTCAACAACTAATAAATGATTCTTATTACCCACTTATTGACCTTAAGCCCTATCAAAAACATGCACAAAAAACCCTCACAAACCTTTATGAAAACTTTCTAAATGCATTAACCACCAAGCAAGATTCCCTAACACTTCCTTCAAGGCTTGAAAGATTAGCAAAACAATTAAAGCAAAGTGATGCAGGTGATCTACCTGATACTGCAGAAATCCATCAGGATATTGGTTCGTTGGACAAGGTTAAAGATAACTTTAAAGAACCTGGGAAAACTTGGATGGATACAGATTTGTTCAACCCAGGAAAAGAATATCAGAACCTTCTTCAAAACATTGATAGCCTTGAACTTTTTGGAAGCGACCTAACCCAATACTTGGTTGATATTACAGCCATAAAATTTGCAAAGTTTAAGGTTTTTGTTAAGGAATTCAATCTAAACCTAAACCCTACGACTGATCAAAAGAAACTGCCAATTTCATCTGGCATAATTAATCTTATCAAATATCTGGATGAGCTTTTTCAAGAATCATTCATGATTACTCCGGGGGAAGATCAGTATTTAGATCAAATTCCCGAAACCAAAACCCTTTATTGGAACAAATCCCTTGTGCAGCAATCCCAGCAGTACATGCATGATTATGATCAATTTGTTACCAAATCATTGCCCCACTATTTGTTTACCATTCAAGATAGCTTAAAACTGGCGGCGAGAAAAAACACACAAGAGCTTGTGTTATCAACGTTAGCAAAAGCTCAAAGCTTTACGGAATCTCAGCAAAACTTTATGACCAATAGCGCCCTTGAAGAAAACATTCGTTCAGAAATACAAGACTTTAAAGCCATGGTAGAAGTTTTTAAAAAATTATTAATTCGCTTAAATGAAAACGATATGGGTCCCGCCTTCGTAAGCCTTCGCGATGTCTTGTGTCAACAAGCACAAAGTTTACTTATGCTTGTTAGCCAGTGGTTTGATAGGGAAAACCCATACCAATTACGCCAGGATAGCTTTTCCTGGTGGGATGGAAAAACAAATCCAGCCTTGGGGGCATTCTTACTTAGAAATAATGTAGAGGTTGATGTTTACCTTGGTGTTCAGCGTCAAATTTTAATGTCTGCAAGCCTTGAGTTTGCCCAGCCCTTGGTTGAGCTGCTGTCTCTTGATACTATGAAAACTTCACCAAAATATAATCCAGAATTAGTGGCACAATGGTTAGGTCTTGTGAAAACTGCTGAAGCCTATAAGAAAAAGCAACCTGGAAACGATATAAGTGTTTTAGAAGACTTTATAAAAAAAGACCTAGGAAACATGACCGTTGATAAGGCCCTGGATGAAATTACCCTTGATTATGCAACCACACCGATTAAAAATTATTTATTAGATACAAAGCGCTACATTGAACAACGCCTGTTAGAACGTGCAGAAATTTTAAAGCGCCAGGAATCGATAGTGCACTATCAACAGTTGCAACAATACTTTAACCGTTACCTTGCAAGCAAGTTTCCATTCTTTACGGGTTCCGTAGATAATGTGCAAGGTGAAGCAGACCCTGAAGATATGCGGGAATTTTATCAAGCTTATAAAAAATTTGGCAACAGTCCGGAAAAAGTTTTAAATCAACTCTATCAGCTTGGCGACGACATGGCAGATGTAGTGAAGTTTGTTCAGCAAATGGAAGACATTAAAACATTTTTCAAACCTTTTTTCGATGATAATTCCTTAAGTAAGCCGCAGTTAAAAGGGAAAATTGATTTCCGAACCCTAAGGCACAAGGAAAAAGGTGCCAACATGGTTGTCGATTGGTACTTAAAAACAGATAACAGCACTAAAGTTGATCGTGCCGATGGTGACCACACCTTTACCTGGAATTATGGTGAACCGGTTGTGTTTGGTTTTAGTTGGCCAGAAGCAGATAACCCCTTGATTCCAAAGCCCTTAAATGAAAACACTCAGCCAAATTTGTTTGCTGAAGAAAACACCGCTGAATATGTGTTTGATTCAAAGTGGTCCTTGCTGTGGCTTGTTTTCCAACAAAAAGCACCTGTTGGTAGCTTTTCAAAATTATCAGAACCTAACCCTTATGTTTTAAAGTTTGTTGTGCCCTTAAACAGCCAAAGTTACGCGATTCTTTTTAACAACATTCATTTTACCCAGCCGCAAACGGGTAAAGACGACAAGGAAGTGAATATGCCAACCTTCCCGACTGCCGCACCAAACTTACCAGAAAGCATACTAAAGTATGAAAACGAAGTGGTCTTTGCTAACGGTATTCGTAAACCAAAAACATTCATAAGCTTTGGCCATAAAACAGTTGAAACGGATGATGCCGACGACCAAAACAACACAGCGCCAAAACCATCTGCTTCTAACGGTAATTAAGGAAAATTATGTCAGAA
>CAYGPH010000057.1:0-6584 GCA_964351815.1 uncultured Verrucomicrobiales bacterium
CTCTTCATTCGAAAGATATTTCTCACGCTGTAAAAGATCTGTTTCTGCCCATGATGGGACACCACAATATATTAAATACTCTAGCGCTTGTTGTTGTTGCCTTAGAATTGGATATACCACATGGAATTATCCAGCAAGCCTTAAAAACTTTCCAAGGGGTTCGTAGACGCTTTACGCTGTTAGGCGAGTGTCAGCAACAAAAGTTTATAGATGATTACGCCCACCATCCTGTTGAAATGAATGCTGTTATTGCTTCAGCAAAACAAGCTTCTAAAGGTAAAGTAATATGCGTTGTGCAACCCCACCGTTACACGAGGCTAAAAGATCATTTTAACGATTATATTCAATCATTAAGGGCCATGGACCACGTTATTCTACTCCCAGTTTATACTGCGGGTGAAACAAAACAAGATGTGGATAGCTTGGATTTATTTAATGCTTGTCAAAAAATTGGCGTTAGTATTTATTTTAGTAAAAATAGTGCCGCAGATATTAAAAAAATTCTGGTTAGTATATCTAAACCTTTAGATACAATAGTATTTATGGGCGCAGGCGATATTACAAAAACGGCTCAAGAGGTATATAAATCCTTTACTGAACAATAGTAAAGCATACTTATGGCATGTACCGTTAGCAAAGATACACCCTTAAAACCCTACACCTGGTTTCAGGTAGGTGGCAAAGCAAAGGCATTTGCGAAAGTGCGTAGTTTAAATGACTTATCCGATGTGTTACAAGTTGCTAAAAGTTATGATCATCTGCTCGTCCTTGGGGCTGGATCAAACCTTCTTATTAGTGATAATGGCATAAACGCCTTTGTAATTAAGTTAATTGGTGATTTTACAAAAATTTCAATCTGCGATAAAAATATATTAACGGCGGGGGCTGGTGCCCTTGACCGTACCGTAGCAGATACGGCATTAAATCATGGTTTAAGTGGACTTGAATTTTTAAGCACTATTCCTGGATCTATCGGTGGGGCAATTGCAATGAATGCTGGCTGTTATGGCAGTGAAATTAAAGATATATTACATAGCATTGATGGTATTTTTCACGATGGAAAAGAAGTAACGATTTTTGCTGAAGATCTTATTTTTAAATACCGAAAAACCATTTTACCAAAAAACTTTATCGTTACAAAAGCTACTTTTCAGTTGCATACGCGTCCTTCAGCGGAAATTTTGAAAACCATGCAAGAATATAAACATGCGCGGAATATAAGCCAACCAACAAAAGGTCGCACGGGCGGAAGTACCTTTAAAAACCCTAGGGATATCGCCGCTTGGAAACTTATTGATCAAGCAGATTGCCGTGGTCTAACTATAGGTAAAGCTCAAATAGCCGAAAAACACTGCAACTTTATGTTAAATTTAGGTGGCGCTTCGGCAAAAGATTTGTTCACGCTTGGTGAAACCGTTCGCCAAAAAGTTTTAGAAAAAACGAACATAAATCTTGAATGGGAAATTATATGCTTGGGTGATTTTTAAAGATTGTTAACTCCTTTTTAAATTTTTCTTCCTACCTGGTTAAGTATTGTTTCTTAGTTCACATCATATCATGATCAAATTTTTTTGCTTTACCCTTACTTTTTTAGTGTGTCTTCAAGCAAGAAGTGGTGACAGTATAAATTTAGAATACCAAATTCATCAGGCATCAGAAGTAAATGGCAAAGTCATACGTTACATATCTCAACAAATGAAAAAAAACACTTTTTGGTGCCTGCCTTTTTTTAAAACCACAAAAGTAATGAGCAAGGAAGAGTTTCACCAACTCCTATGTAACGATCTTCCTTTAAAATCAAGCTATTCAACAGCTAAAGCCGCACAAGGGAGTGCGCTAATTTTTAGTGAGATACAGGAACATGGTCGATTCAGTGACCAAACGCCAAGATTAATTCTTACATACCTTTATGATAACGCAACACCTGAAAACAGGGTTGCATGGTATGATAATTTGCTAATGGAAGTTTTTCAAGCACGCCAAAATGCTAGCCGCATGAGCTGCAAAAAAGGAATAGTTGAACGTTTTGTAACAACCTTGCGTTACATTATGCATGATGACGAAAAATACCAGAAAATTGTCGGTCATGCCGAAAATTTACAGCTTTACAAAACAATTCGTTCAACCTGGAATATTGGTTATGAACAGCACGCTAAATTTATTGGTAAAAAACTTGTTGAAATGGGTGTGACACCGTTTTCAGATTTTTATACGGTTTTACATGCCTATAAAGCACATATGGCAAACCAAGCTACGCCATACCTTTCCGTTATTAAAGAACAAGAAATAAATCAAGATATTGAAAATGTTCTCTTAAATTTTAATTATATAAATTGGGTTAATTTGGTCCACCCATGGGTTAGCGTTGCTTATGATGATATACTAGAAGCACAACTGTCCCATGATTCTTTCGATAACAGTGAAATTAATAGCGCCAGGAATAGATTTTACCAGTCCATTGAAAGTTTAGGCGGCATAACCCAAAACCAAGTCCATGCAGTACAAGATTTACCGGGTTATTATGACCTACAAACATTAGAAGATTTACCTGATTACCACCATGATAACCACTCTGATTCAAGTTCAATTGGCCTGGAATCTAACGATTTTGAAACTCAATCACCCCCACCTGCATATGATTTGCCATACGGTCATATGGAACAATACATGGAAGCTGACCTACCTATGGAACAGCATTCATTTCCTCAAGAAACGGCACCCGTATGGCCAAATCAGTATGAGGATATTATTAATGCTGAAAGAAGTGAAATAGTAGTGCAAAGTTCCATTGAACCTATAAGAAACCGAGCAACGATATCATCTTTACCATTAGCAGGCCCGGTGAACAGACCAAGCAGTGATACCACTCATTCAACCTTAAGAATGGCTACGCCAAGTCAAGAAGATTTTAATGATCTTGATTACAGCATTTTTTCTTAAAAGGTTTTTAAAAAAATGCCACAATACATAAGGTGCAATAATACCTTATGTATTGTTTTGCCCGTATCATATGTATTTGAAGATATTTATACTTGCTATTTTTTACATGTTCGCTATTATAAGCAATAATTTCAATAGCTGAACGTTTTATGAAAATAACGAAATCCATCAATCCGGCTGATGTAAAAAAAGAATGGTTGTTAATTGATGCCACCGACCTTGTTGTAGGGCGTGTTGCAACAATTATAGCCAATCGGTTGCGCGGTAAACACAAAGCAAGTTATACACCCCATGTCGATTGTGGTGATAATGTTATAGTTATTAATGCTGAAAAAGTAAAATTTACGGGAAACAAATTAACCGATAAAATTTTTTATTGGCACACGGGATATGCTGGTGGCATTAAAAAACGTACAATGAAATCTATTCTTGAGAGCAAGCATCCTGAGCGGGTTTTATTAAAAGCCGTAGAGCGTATGATTCCTAAAGGGCCACTTGGTCGTCAGGTTTTTGGTAACCTTCGCGTTTACGCTGGCCCAAATCATCCACATACTGCACAAACCCCCACGCTACTTGATGTAGCTGCCATGAACACAAAAAACAAAAGGAGTCAATAATGGCTGAAGAAAAAGTTGGCTTAGAAAACCTAAAAACTGCTGTAACACAAGCGGAATCAGCAGCTCCGGTGGTTGCAAGTAAGGTTCTAGAAGAAGCAAAACCTGAAACTCACCAAAGCCCTGCAAAAGTTTATGAAAAGAAAGTAGATAACCTTGGCCGTGCCTATGCTACGGGTAAAAGAAAAAATGCAATAGCCCGTGTGTGGATTAAACCTGGAAGTGGCAAACTTTTAGTTAACAGCCGTGAAGGAGAAACATATTTTGCTCGCTCCGTATTACAAATGTTACTTAATCAACCCTTTGGTGCCGCTAATCGCCAAGGTCAATACGATGTTTGGTGCACCGTAAAAGGTGGAGGCCTTTCAGGTCAAGCCGGCGCTGTTCGCCACGGTATTAGTAAAGCCCTTGTAAACTTTGAACCAGAACTTCGCACAACACTTAAGCAGGGTGGCTTTTTAACCCGTGATAGCCGTGTTGTTGAACGGAAAAAATTCGGTCAAGCTAAAGCCCGTAAACGCTTCCAGTTTAGTAAACGTTAGTATTTACAAACTGTTGTTTTTTATTAAGAAAGCCCTGTAAACACACGGGGCCTTTTTTTAATGGGAACAAAACATAATGGAGCACTTTCTGCAAAACAAAAAAAATGTTAACTCAAGATATTCAAGCTTTTTCTAACTTCAGTAATCGTTGAGAAAGCAACTTTATCGGCTTGCAAAGCACCTGCTTGTAAAATATTTTTAAGGTGATCTTGATTTTTTAAATAATCATGAATCTTATCACCAATCGGAACAATTTCAGCTATTAATGCATCTGTAAGTAGCTTTTTCAAATCTGCAAAAGATTTTCCTGCCAAATCCAAAATAACCATTTCTAAATCTTTATTTGAGGCTATGGCATAAATGGATAATAAATTTTTAGCCTCCGGACGCCTTTCAAGTAATTCTAACTTGTCTGGTAAAAGTTCAGGGTCTGTTTTGGCCTTACGAATTTTTAAAGCAATATCGTCAGCAGAATCCGTTAAATTGATGCGGCTATATTCCGATGGATCTGATTTACTCATTTTTTTTGTACCATCACGTAAGCTCATAATACGTGCTGCAGTTTTTGGGATCAAAGGCTCTGGTAAGGTGAAAATATTTTTCCCAACCTTTACATTAAAACTTTGGGCAATATCCCGAGTGTGTTCAACATGTTGTTTTTGATCTTCACCCACTGGCACTTGGGTTGCTTGATATAGTAAAATATCTGCTGCCATTAAGGTAGGGTAGGTAAATAAACCAGTCATGGCTTGGTCTTTATTTTTTCCAGCTTTATCCTTAAATTGAGTCATGCGAGAAAGCCAACCCATCGGCGTAAAACATTGTAAATACCATGCAAGTTCTGTGTGGTAGGGAATATGACTTTGTATAAATATAGGTGTTTTATCAGGATCTATTCCACATGCTAAATATGCAGCTGTCATTTTCAGGGTGTTTTCGGATAAATCCTTTGCATCTTCGATAGTTGTCAGCGCATGCTGATCAACAACACAAAAAAAACATTCTTTCACTTGATCAGCCAAACTTAACCAGTTTTTAATAGCACCATAGTAATTGCCAAGTTGAATAGATCCAGTGGGTCTGATACCAGAAAGAATGCGACTTTTCATAAATAGAGATGTGATTTTTTATATCCAACTTTACAAAACAGAAGAATTTATAGCAAGCTATGATCGCTATTTTCTTGTTTTACTTTTGGCACGGTGTAAATATGAATGCAAACCACTCGTATAATCTAGTCCCAGTAAATCAGCAATTTCTGCTTTAGATAAACCTTCTTTTAGTTTTTTACTGATAAATGCACTATTGTTTTTATAAAACCCTACGGGAACCCTATTTACTACTTTTTCAGTTTTGCATCTTTTTCTTCTTAACGATGATTTTACTTTAGCATTTTTGCTGAATGAGGAACTATAATCTTTATCTTCAGACATGAAAGGATGTGTCACAATTTTCTTTTTATGAGAACGCGTTCTTTTTTTATAAGGAAACCATTCGGGATCGTCTAACGAATCTAATGATTCTTCCATGCCTTGAAAGATTTCCCTTGGTGTATCATTTTCGGTACAAAATTTCAATAAAAAGCTCTTATTATCCGTTTTAAATTTTTCAAATTGATGGATTGTTTTTGAATAAGCATCCATAAAAATCTTTTGTTGCTTTGATGGTGTTTCCTTGCCACTATCTAATTGCTTTAAACCACTTTTAAACCTTAAACAGTCATTTTCTAATGATGGGCTAAGCGAACTGTTAGAGAATTCATCATCGCAATCATAGGTAAAACTATCATGAGGCAAAAAGACATCCTCGCCTAATATGGCATACTGTTGTTCAACAACTGCCGCATCGTCACCATCCTCAAATGGTCGCAAAAATGCTGTATATTCGAGGTTATCACATGCTAAATAATGGCTATCAAAAACACTTGTAGATGTGCCATTTTCCTCCCCAGTATACCATAGCGAACTAGGTTCACTAAAACCATTTGCCGCATTTAAGCTATGGTATTCTTGTGAACTGCTAAAATTACCAAAAGCTGAAAATGTATTTAATGGGGGTTCACAACAAACATCAGTTTTGTCTGCACAATTAAAAAGTGATTCAGATGATTTAGGATTACAATTTTCTGAAAGCATACCAAAATTACTTGGCAAATCGGCTGCACATAAAAAAGATTTCGCAAAAACCAAACTAAAAAATACTTGTTTAAACATAAAAAATTCTTTCGATTACAACTTTTAAAATCATTCCATATTAAATTTCTTATGAAATGAATTATTAATATTATTTTATACCTTTTTATTTTATACGCAAAAACATTAAACTAAGGATTAATTCTTGTTTTGTTCATAATCAGAAACATAATGAAAAAAAACAATTTGCAAAATTTTTCTTTTAAAAAACCATCATTGAATATTTCGTTTTTTTAAATTCATGCCAAAGCCAGTTGCTGTTCTTCTAAAATTTTAATTTGGTCACGAATTTCAGC
>CAYGPH010000058.1:0-6270 GCA_964351815.1 uncultured Verrucomicrobiales bacterium
AATTATAGGGTTATCTTTTGCAAAATCCTTAAGTCTTTCCCATAATATACCACTTTTTGGCATAAACCATTTAGAAGGTCATGCCTTAACAGCACGTTTAAGCCATAATGTTTCCTACCCTTTTCTTCTGCTGTTAACCTCTGGCGGGCATTGCCAATTTATATATGTAAAAAAAATAAGCGATTACACGTTGATTGGTCAAACGATCGACGATGCCGCAGGTGAATGTTTTGATAAGGTAGCAAACATTTTAGATCTTGGTTTTCCTGGCGGACCTGCGGTTGAGAGTTTAGCTAAGCTTGGTAATCCAAAAGCATTCACGTTCCCTAAACCCTTGTGTAACCAGGAAAACTCAAATTTTTCCTTTTCAGGTTTAAAAACAGCAGTTTTAAGGGAGTTTCAAAAGCAAAACCCTATAACAGAAACTGTTAAGGCTGATATTGCTGCAAGCTTTCAACATACGGTTGCTGAAATATTTGCTATTAAACTAGAAAAGGCTGTAGCTTTGGTGAATAATGAAAGCTTAAAAAATATTGTCATTGCCGGAGGGGTAGCTGCCAATAACGTTGTAAGGCAAGCCATAGCTGAGAAGGCAAACTGTTTAGGATTAACAAGCTACCTGCCACCAATAAATTTATGCACAGATAATGCCGCTATGATTGGCTGGGCTGCTATAGAAAGGTTAAGGGCAAATTTTGCCTTTTCACCCTTAACAATTTCACCTACCCCACGTTGGCCATTAAGTAGCTTAAACTAAACAGTCATAATATCTTTTTGTTTAACCCGAAGCATTTCATCAATTTTCTTGATAAACTGATCCGTTAGTTTTTGCATTTCATCACTGAGTCTGCGGGAATCATCTTCAGAAATTTCCTTGTCTTTTTCAAGTTTTTTAACCATTTCGTTACCATCTCGACGAATATTTCTAACGGCAATCTTTGCATCTTCAGCGTATTTGGATGCTAATTTAGATAATTCATTACGGCGCTCTTCATTTAAATCAGGTAGCATAACCCTTACTAACTGGCCATCAGCAACGGGTGTAACCCCCAGTGATGATTGGCTTATGGCTTTTTCTACAAGTTTAACCATGCTTTTGTCCCACACACTAACCGTAAGCATACGCGGCTCTGGTGCACTTATGGTACCTACCTGAGCCAATGGCATCAATTGGCCATAGGCATCAACTTTTATAGGATCAAGTAAGGTTGTTGATGCTCGCCCTGCCCTTAAACCAGATAAATCACGGGTTAAAACATCACATGCGGAATTCATTTTTTTTTCATAGGCAACAAAACGTTCATCCATAGCGGTTAATCTCCTTTAGTATTTTTCACAATAGTATAACGGCCCTTACCACGTAAGACATCTAAAAAACCATCAGATTCATAGATGGAAAATACGGCAAAAGGTAAGTTGTTCTCTTCAGCCAAGGCTACAGCAGGTAAATCCATAACTTTGAGCTGTTTTTCACGAACATAGGCATACGATAGGCTTGAAAATAACGTTGCATCATCATTTTTTTTAGGATCTTTATCGTAAATTCCTGCAACTTTAGTGGCTTTTAACATTAAATTACAATGCATTTCAACTCCCCTAAGTACGGCAGCAGTATCTGTTGTAAAATACGGATTTCCCGTACCGGCTGCAAAAATAACGACTTTTTTTTGCCGCATATAGGTTTCAGCTAAATAAGGAGCATACGATTCACAAACTGTAGGGGTTGGAATTGCCGACATAAGTTTAACATCTACGCCAGCGTTCATTAAAGCGTGCTGCAGTGCTACACCATTAATTATTGTTGCTAACATTCCCATATAGTCAGAAGCACCACGTTCAATTTTTAGGCTTTCTTCGCCGCTAATGCCACGGTAAATGTTACCTGCACCAACGACAACGCAAACTTCTACGCCATTACTAACAACGTTTTTAATATCTTGTGAGAGCTTTTCAAGCATTTTAGACGATATACCCTTGTGATGCGACTGCTGGGGATCAAGAGAAGCTAACGCCTCTCCTGATATTTTTAGCAGGACACGCTGATAGGGTATATCGGCTTGCATGGGTTTTATACCCCAGCCTGGGCTCTAACCTCTGCAGCGAAATCTGTTTCTTGCTTTTCGATGCCTTCACCAAGGCTATACTTTACAAACGCCTTTAATGTAATTTCTGCACCTAGTTCTTTTGCTTTATTAGCAACGATGTCAGCTACTTTTGTTTTTCCATCCATAATAAATGCCTGTTCTAAAAGAACGACTTCTTCAAAGAATTTACGCATGCGGCCTTCAACCATTTTTTCAATAACATTTTCAGGACGACCAGAGGCCTTAGCCTGGTCAACAACAACAGCTTTTTCACGGTCAATTGTTGCCTGGTCAACTTCTTGTGTATGTAAAGCAATAGGATTAGCCGCAGCAATATGCATCGCTATTTTCTTGCCCAAATCTTGCAACTGCTCAACAGATGCACTTGATTCAAGGGCAACCAAAACACCAATACGCCCCAAGTTAGGTGCAATAGCACTGTGCACATAGGCAGAAACGGCACCTTGGTTTACAGATAATTTCTGAAAACGGCGTAGGGTCATGTTTTCACCAATAGTCCCAATAGACTGCTTAATTGCGTTTTCCATATTGCCGCCACCAGGATAGGAACATTTTAGCAATGCTTCATTATTTTCTGCATCACTTTCCAAAGCAATTTTAGTAATATTGCATACTAACGCTTGGAAGTTTTCATTGCGGGAAACAAAATCTGTTTCTGAATTCACTTCAACAATAGCGCCCTGTTTATCACCGGTTATAACAGAAACTAAACCCTCTGCAGCCACCCTACCAGATTTTTTAGCAGCAACAGAAAGGCCTTTCTTTCGTAACCAGTCTACGGCGTCATCAATATCGCCTTTGACTTCGGTAAGTGCTTTTTTGCAATCCATCATGCCTGCGCCAGAAATTTCACGAAGTTTTTTCACAAGATCTGCAGTAATATTTGACATATTTTCCCCTTAATTATAAATAAATATATTATTAAGCTGTAGCTACAGCTTGTTCATTTTTTTCTATTGCAGCTGAGTTAGCTTTATCAACTACTGGTGCAGCTGAACTTTCCCCTATATCAATACCGGCAGAGGTCATTCCTTGTTTTAATCCCTCTAGAATAGCGGCTGAAAACAAATGGCAATACAACTGAATTGCGCGCGTTGCGTCATCATTACCTGGCACAGGATAATCAATATCATCTGGATTAGAATTTGTATCAATAATTCCAACAATTGGAATTTTTAATCGTTTTGCTTCTAATACCGCAATGGATTCCTTATTTGTATCTAAAACAACAAGCAGATCTGGTAAACCACCCATTTCTGCGATTCCACCAATAGCTAAATCAAGTTTATCATGTTCGCGCTGCAATTTAAGAATTTCTTTCTTTGTCATACGCCCAGGATTTGCAAGCTCTTCACGCATGGACTTTAAGGTTTTGATAGACTGATTAACGGTTTTCCAGTTCGTTAACAAGCCACCTAACCAACGGTAGTTAATGTAATATTGTCCACAACGTTCTGCAGACTCTTTAACAGCCATCGAACCTTGGGTTTTTGTCCCTACAAAAAGTATTCTTCCACCTTTTTTCGCAACTTCAGCCATAGTTTCCATTGCTTTGTAAAGCATAGGTACAGTCTGCTGTAAATCTATCACATGTACGCCACTGCGCTCGCCAAAAATATATGGGGCCATTTTTGGATTCCATCGGCGTGTGTTGTGTCCGTAATGTATGCCTGACTCTAAAAGCTCACGCATGGTAAAACTTGGTAAATTCATAATATTTTCCTTCCTTTAACGATTTATACCTCACCAGGCAAAAGGCAAAAGCCCATCATACGGTGTGGATACACCAAGCCTGGCTGTGAATTCCCTATGATTATAATCAAATAGCGTGATATTTCCAGCAAAATCTGCATTTCTTCCAAAATACTCTTTAGCTTTGATATATTTATGCATGGGAAAAAGCCTCAATTAGGCATCAAAACAGACCTGGGATACTGTGGCGCAGAAGTTGGTGTTAATGTTCCAAGGTTTTTCAAGCTAAATTGTAACAAGAACCCTGTATCTGGTTTAATATCCCTATCGCGGTAATGGGTTTTAAAAACTTGAAATTTTGAAGTAAAGCAATCATCTTCATATTGAATCCCGATAAAGGTTGCCAATGCCCCCTTTTGATAACGCTTTAAATTTCGTATTTGCGCCGCATGTATTTGCCAATTATCATAAAATTTTGAACTGACTTGAAGCGAAAGCTGCGAAATCATCTGTTCTGAATTGTTTAAACCTTTTTTTGCATGCACATAAGCAGCATCAAGCTGAAAGATTGGTTTGCCAACGACGGCTCCTATTTCGCTTACCCGAGAATTAAAGCGTTTTGATTCTACAAGCGACTGAAAAAAAACTTTCAAATAATCGGCATATTCTACGTTCACCCGACCAACATAATCTGAAAATTTCTTTGATTCTCCTTGGTTTTCGCCTATAACGCTTTTGTTATCTAGGCGCCTTGATTGCCCCAAGAAAACACTAATTTTATGCAGCCCAGTCGTAAAGTGATTATCAATACCATACGCTGTTCTTACACCTTCATCCACCCTGTCAATACCATCAAAACGGTTAGGCAAAAAAAGCGATGTATTATCAAACGTAACCATACGACTATCTTCATTTGGTAATGACCAACGGTTCATATTTTTTGGTGCAACAGCTACCATTAACCTTGGTTCAAGCACCCAACAGTTTACATATTCATTAATAAGCGGCATCCGCCAATCATAACTTAACTGCGGAAAGTAACGATACTTAGGGCTTGAATCATAATTTTCTTGTGCCTTTAAGGTTGGTTCCTTTGGGTTGTACTGGCGTGACACATAAAAATCAACACGATTGCTTAAAGTTACCGTATGAAATTGGCCATTTTGCGTTATTAAAGGTAAAGACCACTTAAGGCCACTAGAACCGCGCAGGGTTTTACGCCCTGATTGACTAATTTCAGGCATGTGCCTTAACAGAAAAAGAAGCGAATTATCAAAGGTTAAGTAGCTCCCATTTTCAAATTGATGCGGTGAAACTAAATATTTTATATACGGCAGGGTTGTTGGGGCTGTTTCTGGCCTATCTGTTTGTAAGCTTTGAATCTTACCCAAGGCATAGGAATTCTCTTGAAAATTTTCTATGTTAACCGAGGAAATAAGGTTTTTTTGACGATCAAAAACCCGCTGACGATTTATGCGATAACGACTAAGGTATGTGGTGTCGCTTGCACGATTAAAACTACTGTTAAAATTCCAATTATCGTTAATGTTCCACGCCAAATCCTGAGAAAAGTGCCAACGCTTTCTACTTTTCGTGAGTTTTTGTAACTTTTCGTTATTGTTATTGGCGTATGTAAAGCTCCCTCCCATTTGAAAGGCAGCGTTAATAAATCTTTTTCGATAGGATGTAATAAAAACGGGTGATTTTTTCGACATAAGCATAGGAGATATGGTAAGATCCTGGTTACCATCTGTTAAAAGATAGGGTGTTAGGGCAAAGCTCCCTAGGTCTGCACTATAACCAAAATTAGGTACAAGGAACCCAGATTTGTTTTTTACACTAGGATCAGGATACGAAAAATAAGGGAAGTAGAAAATCTTTACCCCTTGAAATATTAAATAAACATGACGAAAAACAATAACATGATCATCTTGTTTATGTTCTACCTTGTCCGCTTCAAGGTACCAAATAGCATTATCAAGCTGATCCTTGTGTAAACAGGGCGTATAGCGCACATCGGAAAAATTGGAATGATTACCATCCACACGAACTGCTTCCGATGCTTCTAACGTTGCATCGTCTTTGTTGCGTAAGGCAACGGGTGAAAGTGCCCCATGTTGAAAATCTTTTGTAAGATTTAGCTGGTCTGCGTGTATTTCGTCGCCATTGGCATCGAGAAAAAGAATATTACCAAGGGCAAATATTTTTTTTGTATCCATTTTATAGACGACATGATCGCATGCAATTGAACGCTGAACTTCACCATGGTTTTGAGTAACGAACACATTACCGCTAAATTTTATTTGTTTAGCCACAGCATCGTAGGTAACTTTATCTGCTTTAATTTGAATTTGTTCCGATGGCCATAACCCTGTTAACGCCAAACAAAAAAGAAAGTACCAACGTAACAAAAAACAAAAATTTATTAAAAAACCATGTGTATGATTGCAGGTTTTTTAATAAATTTCTATAT
>CAYGPH010000059.1:0-6017 GCA_964351815.1 uncultured Verrucomicrobiales bacterium
TGTTTCACCAGCCGTAACGGAAGAGCCTGCAGCTGTTGTTGCAGATGATAACGCTGCACAAGTTGTTTTAACAGCTACTTCTGAAGAGGCTGTTCAAGAGGAAGATGAAAACACTAATGCGACACAAAGATTAGCACAAATGATGCAGCTACCCGGTTTTGCTGAGACCCTTGTCGAAAATAGTATGGAGCGCTTATCTAATACAACTCCAGCTTGGTATCACGATACATTCAGACAGACCATAGGTGATATAGAAAAGCTTGCTGATACGAACGCTGAAGCAGCCTTAAAATTAGGCATTCTTTACAGGGCAATCTCAAAAGATTACATGCTAGGAACTGGAAAGCTTGAAAAAAGTTTACAATTTCTTCTAAAAGCTGAAAATTTGGGTAACCAGCAGGCTGTCAAGGAATTATTTTTTCACTATGTCAACACCCAAGTTTCTGATGGTTTGTCCATAGATCAAAAAAAGGAAGCCGTAGGCGGATACTATCGCAAATGTAAGCAATTATTTCCAAATTCAAAGGAAGTCGATATTTTGTTTGCTAAAACTGCCTTTTTTCCCGATTACTTAGCAGAAGCTAAAAAGCAGGTTTTTTCGAAACTAATGCAAACTTTACAAGCTGATGTTCTAAAAGCTATAATTAACGAATATAATATAGAAAGATACGGTTTGGTTGCATCACTGCAAAGGAGATCTGCGAATGAATCAGCATCCATTTTATCAACAGTACAATCTATAATATTTTAATAGGATTCCCTTTTAGGCCACCTTTCACGGTGGCCTTATCTTTATTAAAAACCTTATGTTTATAATTAATACCCTCTAATTATTATTTTCAAATTTTATTTTCTATGGCCAAAAACTACCTTTCAAATCGCTGCATTACCATATATTTGGCAAATATTATTGATCACTGCGAATTAGCCCTATATGCATTTCTTGTGCCCACATTTATGGTGGTTTTTTTACCCCAGCAAAATAGCCTTCACCAAGTTTTAATTGGCTATGGTATTTTTACCATAAGCTTGCTTGCACGCCCCCTTGGTGCCTATTACTTTGCAAAAAAAGCCAACAGTATGCCTATGTATTTTTTAGGCATAACACTTTTTGGCGTTTCGCTGGCAACACTGTTGATGGCAATTCTTCCAGCATATTCCAGCTTCGGATTATTTGCCGTCGTGTTTTTAGCCCTTTTTAAAGCCTTACAAAATTTTTTTGCAGCAGGTGAAGTAAGTATTGCAGAAATGTATATATTAAATGTTACCCAAAACCAACATCATTCCCTTACGAGTGGTTTTTATAACGCGAGTAAATCTTTTGGAACTTTTATAGGATGTATTGGTGCAGCTATTGTTAGTTTAAGTTACCATCCAGAGTATTTTTGGCGCTATTCTTTTTTTATTATTGGCGCTATTGGTATAGGAGTTTCCCTATGGCGCTTCTTTTTTATAAAAGAAGCAGATAACTATAAAGAATTGATACCATTAGATTTTAAAAGCTTATTTTATAGCAAAAGCTCAATCAAAAAAATTACTATGCTATCCCTGCTTAAGGGGACAAATCATATGAACTATTACATTAGCATGGTCCTTTTTGTTGCCCTTGTGCCATTAATTAATAAAAACATTCAACTATCTACTACCCTAACTTTTAGCGCCATAACCATAGGTTATTCAAGTGTTATAATGGCCGTTTTTGGCAAATTGTTAGAAAAAAAACCCTATAAATTGTTGATAAAATATTTGTTAATTTTGTTTGTGATTTATATGCCCATCGTAATGATATGTTTAAAATATTTAAATTTAGCGCAGCTTATAATTGTTCAGCTATTTATGCTTACTATAGGTGCTTTGATGATTTCCCCTATGCAGCGTTTTTCCTACAACTTTTTGCAGGATAATGAACGCTTTCAAATTAATGCTATTTCTTTTTGTATTGGTAGTGATTTTATTGGTCGTACCACACCCTTTATAGGCCTATTAATTTACAAGCTTACTAAAGAGCCTATAATAACTGGTATATATGCAAGTTTGGTAGGCATGTGCACTTTATATGGCTACTTGTATTGGACAAAAGATAAACGTAATTTACCTATGTCAGAGGGGGTTTAAATTTATTCCGTATCGTAAATACCGTATATGTGCTCTCGTTTTAGCCAGCCTTTTATAATGCTTTCCTTATAATGAACGTCAACATAGCACCAAGCATGTGTATATTTTTTTACGTGCAAAATATTGCCTTCTCCGACAATAGCTAAAAGCTTGCTGGTCGAATTGGGTTTTTTGTAAACCTTATGGTTGGCTTTTAGCAACACATAGCGTTGGCCACTAATTAAACCTTGGTGTACCCAACTTTCCTTGCCGTCAGCATCGCGAATTTTCCGCCATGTTTCAAATTCAGCAATAATTTCAACAGGCAAATGGGCACAGGTATAAGTCCAGGCATAGGGATATTCTAATCCTGGTCCAACCCTTGAATTTACCTTGGCAGATTTCAGCGATACAAAGCGTGGCAGTGGTAAGGGTTCTTTTGAAAAGCCAGAGGCCAAAAAAATGCTAAGGAGAAATAACCTTAACATTTGCCAGAGCCTAAGCCAGAAGCGCCAAGACCAGATGAGCCAAAACCAGATGAACCCCGCTGTGTTGTATCAAGGGATGCGACTGTTTCAAATTCTGCTTGGCACACAGCCGCTATAACCATTTGCGCCACACGCATATTAGGTTCAATAGTAAAGGCTTCAGAACTGTGGTTAATTAAAATCACTTGCACCTCACCACGGTAATCGGCATCTATGGTTCCCGGGCTATTAAGCACTGTAATACCCTGTTTTAACGCCAAGCCAGAACGTGGCCTTACCTGGGCCTCGTACCCGTTTGGCAGGGCCATGGCAAAGCCACAGGGCACTAATTTACGCTCTCCCGGCAACAGAACAAGGTTTTCACCTATGGCGGCAACTAAATCAGCACCGGCACTATTTTCCGTTGCATAAAATGGTGCAGGAATATCACGTAATTTTTGAAACTTAACTTTTAGCATGATTTTTATGTTGAATGTATTATCCCATCTTAAAGCTTTTCTTGATGATAATTAAGATAGTTTTTCTGGAAAATGTTACATTACTTTTTGTAGGTAGTTTAAAAAAGTAGACTCTTAAACCGATCCACCTTTGAAAATACTCTAAAAGTGCCACCCCCCTTTATTATTATTGAAAAATGCCCTAAAGCTAGTAGATAAGCAAAATTCTTTAAGGAGAACACCATGAATACTTTGTTAGGCCAAAGCGCCCCAAACTTTACCGCCGTCGCTGTTATGGCTGATGGTACAATTAATGAAGAATTTAACCTGCAGGATTACCTTAAAGGTTCAAAGGGCTACCTGTTTTTCTACCCCCTTGATTTCACCTTTGTGTGCCCTTCGGAAATTTTAGCCTTTAATAATCGGGCTGCAGAATTTCATGATAAAGATACCAAGCTCATAGGCATTAGCATTGATTCCCAATTTACCCACCTCGCTTGGCGTAACACAGCCATTGAAAAGGGTGGGATAGGCGCCATAAATTTTCCACTTATTGCCGACATTACCAAAAACATAGCGCGTGACTACCATGTTTTAATTAACGATGCCGTATCTTTACGTGGGTCATTCTTAATTGATGAAGATTTTAAAGTGCGTCACCTCATTGTTAATGATTTACCCTTAGGCAGAAGCGTCGATGAAGCTTTACGTATGGTCGATGCCCTAAGCTTTCATCAAAAACATGGTGAAGTGTGCCCAGCCAATTGGCGCGCCGGTGAAGAAGGCATGAAACCCACAAAGGAAGGTGTTGCAACCTACCTTAGCAAAATGGTTTCTAATTTTTAAAACATAAACACAAGATACGAAGGTTTGAGTTTTCTGAAGTAATATAAACCTCGTGTTTTGGGATTTTACGCGAACTTTTATGTTTCATTAATTTCATAGAAATTCCCATTAAAAAAGGCCCCTTAATTGGAGCCTTTTTTAATATCTTATTATGGATGAAGATTAGAAAGTATATTTAAGGCCTACTGTTGCAGACATAACCGTTGGTTTTGAGGAGTGCATTTCTTTCAATTTGCCATCGGTGTGAAGATGATCACTTTTTTTATATTTTGTTGCACGTACATCTAGGGTAAAGGCTTTGTTTTTATCATAATATGTTTCAAGCCCCAGACCGCCTGAGAAACCAAAACGTTGTTTATATGATACAGCTTTAGTTGGAGCGTTATCTAAGTCACTACGTGAAGTCAGTTTGAATGAACCCATGCCTGCACCTAATTTCATGTACATAATTGTGCAACAGCTAACGCAGAATCCAAGTCTTCCGAAAAGAAAGTTTTCATAATTTAGCCGTGTATTAAATCTGTGAACATCTTGTTGAGGAGCAGCTTGATTGTACACTCCACTGACAGCGCCACCATTAAACATGTATTGTAGACCCAGCATACGCTTATCTTTAATGTTTTCATAGGTTAAGGTTAAACCTGCTAAAACACCTTTTAATCCTTTGTCTATAAATAGGAGTTTTGAGCCCTTTAATTCTTCCCTGTAAGTTACTGTTGATGAGCCAAAGGCTCCACCAGCATGAAAGCCTACACTTAGTAAATTACCCTTGGGCACATTACTTGTTTGAGCCTGCAGGGAAACCCCTACTAAGGCTATGGATAATATTTTCATTGTATTTTTCATTGTTTAAATTCCTTATTAAAAAAAATTATGATACAGGACTATTTATTTTAAAGACCTTTGCGGCTGCTAGCAGTGCACAGGCATTTGAAGGAGTTATAGTTGTACCACTATAGCTGTTGTATGTTCCAGACGCAAGAGCACCAACCTCAGCTGTCAGACTTGCAGCAGGTATATGAAGTATTATATCGCCTCGAAGTGCACCAGTTAAAACGGAGTTGGCCAAAATATCTGCTCTACTTCCTATTTCGTTATTGGTATCTGCAGTTCCGTCAGTAGTTAATTCAGTCCTGAAAGAATTTATATCCGTGTATAAACCAGTAATAGCCGTTGTTAATACGGTTGCACCTGCTTGAACACGCACTGCTTCCCTAAGTATATCTGCATCTACATCTGAAATAGTACCACCAACACGGGTATTAAGGTTGGTTATAGCCGTAGCAACAGTTACTACGCCATTATCAAGTAATCCAGCAGCGGTAGTGATGGCAGCGTTAATACTTGCACCTGCACCTATACGCACACGTTCTGTAGCTAGTTTCGTTACTGCCGCATCGCCAGTAGTTGATCCATTAATAGCTGTATGGAGGCTATCAACAGCTAATTCAATACTTGCACCTGCACCTATACGCGCGGCCTGGGCGACTATATCAGTCTGAATATCAACTCCAACTGCACCTACGGCAGTACGGACGTTAGTAACGGCTGTTGCAAGATTTTCACCATTATCAAGAAGGTTTGCTTGGTCACTAAGTTTAGTTAGCGCAACACCAGTCTCTGTTCCATCGATAGCTGTAATGAGGTTATCAACAGCCTCGTTAATAGATACAGGGTTTCCGGCGGTGTCAATGCGACCACGTTCTGTTCCTAGTTCAGCAACGGCATCGTTACCTAAACCACCAATTGCAGTATGAAGGTTGGTAACAGCCACGCTAATAGATGCAGGGTTTCCGGCGTTGTCAATGCGACCACGTTCTGTTGTTAGTTTCGTTACTGCCGCATCGCCAGTAGTTGATCCATTAATAGCTGTATGGAGGCTATCAACAGCTAATTCAATACTTGCACCTGCACCTATACGCGCGGCCTGGGCGACTATATCAGTCTGAATATCAACTCCAACTGCACCTACGGCAGTACGGACGTTAGTAACGGCTGTTGCAAGATTTTCACCATTATCAAGAAGGTTTGCTTGGTCAATAAGTTTAGTTAGCGCAACACCAGTAGTTGCTCCATCGATAGCTGAGTTGATGCTATTCACAGCTGCTGTTAATTCTGTTGCACCTGTTTGAACACGCACTGCTTCCCTAAG
>CAYGPH010000060.1:0-6001 GCA_964351815.1 uncultured Verrucomicrobiales bacterium
ATTAGATACTACGCTGTTTAGATAATTATGAAAATCAAGTGCCGTTCCTTTTAATTCGCCGTTAGCATCTCTACTCGCAAAAGTATAAGCCGACATCATCAAAACCGTGATGCTATTTAGGAATGATTTTTTGCTGTCTTGTCCAAATCCCCAACCGAACGTCACCTCACCGTTATCATCAGATAAGTTATATTCGACTTTTCTATCTACCATGCTCCGTAATCCGAAGTTGGCTAAAGCATTCATTACAAATGACCGTCTGTCAATCTCAGCGTTATTAGTGTATTTTAATCCTGTTATCTGCTTTCTGCTATCATATTCAAAATCAACTACTTTTATGTTATTGAAATAAATCCCGTCACTTTCGATAGCTACTGGATTAGGAGTTTTTACGTTTGGCAGCCAATGCTTGTGAGAAACAAATATTTCTTTTGCTTTAAGGGCATCTAATACGTTACCGCTTGTGAAGTTCCCTGCAATATTATCCGCAATAACATCTCTCATTGCAGCATCGGAAGACGACTGCGAAAAGATAGGTGTATAAGAAACACCGTATTTAGTCCTTCTTACTTTCACCAATAAGTTTTTGACATCAAAGTTTCCGTAGGACATCTTGCCGAGTGCCGACAAAACAGAACTACTAAAAACGTGATGGTCAGTAATTATCTTCACAAAAGCAGCATCATTATCAGCAAGTTTATGTTTTCTTGCGTAGCTTTTTAATTGCAATTCATTGAAGTAAGTATATTTAGGCGTAACGTCATTGCCGGACAGCTCATTCATTCGAGCCAACTTTTGATTATACAATGCCTTTGCTTCTGCTACCTTACCTTGATTGATTAAAGCATAAATATCTTTGTAACCGTTGTAAGATAATACTTCAGTATTAAAGAACCGATTATAGAATGACTGTACGCTTTTGAAGTAACTACCATTTGAAAGTTCTAAAAAGTCATTGCGTTCGTTTTCATCTAATTCTTTTTCAGTTTTACCTAACTGCTTTGCATAATCTTCGGCATTGATACCTTTTGCCAAATAATCTTCAATCCTTTTACGCATCAATTCTAACTTAGACAATCCACTTTCATCTGCGGTTAGTGGGTGATGTGCCATGTTACCAAATGAAGTAATCAACCTTGCAGCGATAACAGGACTTATTTTTTTAGAGTTGTCATCAAAAAAGTTAGTCTTTGTAGCGAATAGAATATTTTTGATAATATCGGAAGCCTTATCCATTGGATTGACTTCGCCCGCATCTTTGGCATCAATAGAGTCTTGTTTACCAATAAGGTTATCATTGCCCTCTTCAAATAGTAAGGTTATATCAAGGTTATTGAATTGTCGTTCCAATAAGCCTTTGAATACTCGGTCACTACTGAACGCTGCATAAAGCGTGTATAAAGCGAAGTGATTTTTATTAGTATTAAAGTTTTCTTTAGTCAATAGCTGCTGCACATATCCTGCATTGTTTTGCATAGATAGTATTTCAGCATACGTAGCGACCTTGCTTGTTTTTCCTGTTTGGTGATTAAAGAACTTACCTTTTACTTTGATACCGCCAAATAATAGCTTAATAGCTTTTGCCGATTCGGGTTTCAATGGATTGTTTCTATCAATGCTGTATTTTATTCCTTTTAAGGTAAAATTGATATGTGTCGCAGTTTTACCAACGCTGTACATAGAATTGTCTTTATTTATTAAGACATCTAATTCAGCTTCGAGTACTTTTAGCATTTGTCTTGATGCGTATTGTACTGCTGCCAAAATATCATTGTGCGTAGCGGATATTTGGAAGTTACCTCCGTGACTGATAGAATTGTAGTAAGGCGAATTGAATATAAAGTCTGCCATTATGGTAGATGCCTTGAATGCCAATTGAGAGTTACCCAATGCTTTTTGGCTCGGAACTACATTTTTATAGTCTTTATAATCTTCATTACTATTTTCTAAAGTAGAAAAGCGAAGTCCATTAAGGTAATCGTTTGATGCCTTTCTAAATCCACCATTGTATAAGTCTTGGTAGAAGTTGTCAAGGGTGCTAAGATTGTTAGCGACTTTAATTAAGTCAAACTTCACCCAACTGACAAAACGTGACAATGCTTTTTCAAACTTGTTTTTGATTGGTTGATTTAAAAAATAGGTTTCGCCTTGTTCGCTGATGACTTCTCGTAATGCTTTACGTTTAAAGAAGTCTTGCATTACTTCATCAAAAGATAAGCCTTGCGTTTTGAAGTCGCTTATTTCGTAAGCCAATTCATACAACTTCATTTGGCTTTCGTTATCAACAAGGTTTAGGTGAACAAAGTGAATGACTTCGTGAAAAGGTGTTGTTCGTTGCACTTTACCATTGACGGTAGCCAATACGATAGGCATTCCGGCACGTTGTGTCAAACCGAATAATTCTCTACCTTTTATTTTAGCCAACCGTTTGAACTCGACAAAAAGGGATAATCCTTTATTGTCTTGTGAAGTCATTAAAGCAAGTGTTGTTTGAGAGCCGAGCCATTGGTTTAATAATTCAATGGCTTCATCTTCAACCAATCCATCTTCAAAGTCTTCTGCTACTTCTTCTTTGGAATAATCTTGTGCCGTTTTTTGGTTATCAAGAATTTCATACACTTTATCTTGTGCATCTTCAATGATACTGCTATCAATATCAAGGTCTGATTCTTTAAATAAAGGCTCTCCATTTTTATCAAAAACCAATCCTTTAATTAATTCACCTTCTTCATCAAAGTAATAAAAGTTATCATCGTGTGGGAATATTCCTGCTTCTCCTTCGCCTATTGTTTTTTTAAACTCGTCAAATGCTTCTTGAACAGTTTCAGGTTCAATTACTTTTGTTTCATCAACGACATCGAGCGTAGAAGCAATGTCATCGGCGATGCTGCTTTCTGTTTCAAGAACCGTTTCGGATTCGGTGTTTTTTAAGTCTTCTATTTCTTCATTAAGAGTTTTTATATTATAAGTCAGGCTATGTTTTTCTTGTTGTAACTTTCCTTTTTCAATAATAGTAGTATTAATTTGACCAACTAATAAAACATTATGAGCAAACGACCCTTTTTCTGCAACCACCCATCTATCTCCTTTTCTAATTACTTTCGTTCTTGAAAAAGTCGTTAGCTTTGCTTGATATACATTTGAGTTTAAAGGACTGAATACATCATTAACTGCACTGCTGGCTGTTATCTGACTACGAGAAAAAGGCGTATCAAGTATTTCCAGATACCCTTCTTGCCCTTCTACTGTTTCAACAAACTTGTATAATGAACCGCCTTGTTTAAGTTCACTTGATTTGTTTTTATCTAAAAACCCATCAGCCGTAACCGTTGAAACGTAAGATACTTTTCCTTTGATTGCTGGTAATGTCGGAGGTTTGATTTCATCATTAGCAGTACGTTCTAATTCTGCCAATGCTTTATTTATCTCTTCTACCTTTTCATTTAACTCATTAATCTGTCTTCGTCTTGACTGAATAGGTGATTCATTCGGATTTTCAACAGCCGTTTCTAATACTTCTTTAGATTGTACCGGTTCAATGATAGGCTCGGCTTCAACAACAGTTGGTGCGGGTTCACTTCTACTTGCCCTTGTTATTGTAAACTTATGACCAGTAGGCGTAAGACCAACAACAGGTGTTTCCAAATAAGACAAAATGCTTATTGTGTCGGCTTTGGCAGTCGTTTCAGCAACAAGTTCCGTAATGGTATCTTCGCCTGTTACTTTTAAAGTATGGTAACGAAGATTGACTTTGTTACTCGGAGCTGTCATTAAATAGTTATACAACAAGCCAAACAATAGTTTTTTGTCGGCTAACTTACTTTCAGACTTATCATTAAATAGCTTTTCTTTTTCATTATAGTTTAATCTGTCAAAAAGGTCTTGAATTTCTTTTGGAGTTGCATTTAAATCTACTGTGTTTTCTCCCTTCTTTGTTCCAAACGTAATTAAGTTGTTCCGATTGACAATGCTACCGTTCAAAAACTTTTTGATTGCACCACGATTGAACTCTAAGAAGTGGTCTATCGAAGCAATTACGCTATCATCTAATAAGTTTGTTTCACTACGTTGCGTAAAGAAAGCATCAAAGAAGTCAGGGGCTTTACTTTTTTCAATTACCTTTGGTTTGACGACAATAAACAATACTCCATCAATGCTGATGCCCCTGCTTTTGGTAAGTGCTTCTGATATTTTATCTTGGTTTGTTTTATAAACTTCTCCAATATCTGAACTATCCAATGCAACGGCAAACACGGTGTCTGTCATTGCATCTACGTTTTGAAATACTTGGAACTTCTTGCCAAACAAAAACTTAGCATTGCCAAACAACTTCACCAATGGTTGTAATGGTTTTTTACTTTCAGAACTGATAAAACTGATATTGTAACTTGTATTATTTCTGCTTTCAGCTTTTGCATACAACGTTACTGCTTTACTTGTTTCAAACTGTTTTGCTAAAGCCTTACCTAAATCAGTCGTTTCACTATATCCACCATAAAATAATCCATTTGTGACATAGTCATCAACAATATCTTGTGATACTTTACCTTCAAGGTATTGTTTCAAGTCTTTTTGTTTAGCATCACTCAATTCTAATCTAAACTCAAAGCCTTTATCTACTTCCGTTTGGCTTCCATTACGGACAAGTTTTTCTTTATTTCGGGTAATCTTAAACCCAAACTCTTTTCCTTTTAACCATTCCTGTACGTGTCCAACAACCGCCACAAAAGACTTATCTGATAGCGGCATCGTTATATTATCGACATACAGATCCAACTCTGCTTTTGATGTTTGAGCAGTCGTTTCTACTGTTTGTCTTTCAGTAACTTCCGATTCATTGATTGATTCTAACTCTTTGCCTGTCGTTGTCGTATCATCATCGAAAGTAATTAAGGTGTCATCATCTTTGACGACAATCTTTTTAATCTTTTTCTTTTTACCTTTTTTGTCGGCGACTACCGTATCACCTTCTTTTTTAACTACTTTCTTACCTTTTTCTGTGACAGGCGTTTCTCCTGCTTTTGGCTTGATTCTAATTGGTTCTGGCTTTGGAGTAGGCTTTTGAGCCGTTTCCTCTGCAACAGGTATTTCTTCAACCTCTGCTTCATTCAGTTGTTGCTTATGACGGTTTTTAGCCGTAGCATTCATTTTATCCAAATCCGCTTTTTTATAGATGCGGTTTGGAATATCATCACTTCTTTTTAATTCTTTACTTCGATTGACTTCATTGACAAATGCTAAGTAGCTTGTTGGGCGAGTAATCGCTGTTAGCATCATCTTATTGTACGAAACATAAGGCTTGTCTTTGCCGTGTATCGTAAAGTCTTTGCCGTTTTCTTTTACCGTTTTAGCAGGAATAGACAATACGTAGGCTTCGTCTAACGTCATTCCCTGTACGGAGTTATCACCTCTTGATAAGGTTTTGATATTACCAGGTAATACGCCTTTGGCAATAGCTTTTTGACGTTCATGTTCATTGACAACAATCAATGAAAGTTTATTGGTATCTAATCCATTGGCTTCGTAGTACTTTACTCGTTCAACGAAATGACTAATAATGTCATTATCGTTAGTAAACATTCTTACACCTTTGCGTTCCTTGCCATTATCAAAGTAGTTTGTTTTTGCAACAATAACAGGGCTTAGGTTGTAGCCTTTTAATTGTCCTAATCTGAACTGATCTTGTAGAATAGCTAAGCTCTCTAATCCTGTGCGGTTAGATTGTGTTATTTTCCAAGTTTTGAATAAAGCATCTTTTTGTAATTGAGATTCAATGTCGCCTGTTATGTCTTCCATTTGTGACAAGTCACCAAAAAACACAATTCTATTGGCTTCATTTGATTGAATAATATCAGTTAACTCATCATTTTTAAACAGAGAAACCTCATCGGATAAGATGATTTTTCCTTTATGCGTGCCGTCTGCTATGTTATCTATCATTGTCGCTAAATCTTCGACAACGATTTCTACTTGAATATCTTTGATTAATGAAGAGTTGGCT
>CAYGPH010000061.1:0-5922 GCA_964351815.1 uncultured Verrucomicrobiales bacterium
CAGTTGGTTAGAGCGCCTGCCTGTCACGCAGGAGGTCGCGAGTTCGAGTCTCGTCACTCCCGCCACCCTGAATACGTGTTTTAGCTAACTTCAAGTTGCGGAAATTTTTATTGCATCCCTTTTCTTACACTATTAACCTTACGTTATTGAAAGAATTTAAAGTTTTTCAAACGATAATTCTTTCCCAGGAAGATAGTATGTTACTTGTAGATCACTTAGGAATAGCTGGGTTGCCATCATGCAACTTACAGTATCACGTTTCAGAAAAAAGTGATTATTTGGTTTTGTCTGGAAAAATAATGGCTATTGCCGAACAATATAGCGTTGTGAGCCAAATGCCCATGTCAACGTTCCTTAATGAAACGTTTCACGTTCTTCTTTTTAAGGATAGGGAAAGGGCAGATGAATACGAACAGAATCATCCTGATGATGATGTGGAAGTTGTGAAAGATTATGAAGCTTATGATGTTGGGCAAACCTTTTGCGACTATTTACTAATGGCAATCCCAACAAATCCAAAAATGCCTGGTGAGGTTTTTAGCTACAATAATGCCAATTCAGATTCTGAAAAAAATTCGCCATTTGAAAAGTTAATAACTTTACAAAAGAAAGACTAGGAACTAATTTTTTGGACTCTTGTGTTTACTTTAGCGCTGAAAATTTTACATTTTTTGGCCATTTTAACTTTATACCAAAACCCTTGTTGCACCAATTTTTTGTGTCCAGATAAGCTTGTGCATAAGATTTATCTAATTCTGTAAGGCGAAAGAAAGAATTGTCGCCCTTTACCCATGGGTCAACACCACGAAACTTTGGGCGAGTATTATATTCACCTTCACCAAAGGTTGTTAAGGCGAAAATATTTTTTTTATTTATTTTTAAAAATTGCATGGCTAAATATACTTGTGGGTTGACTTTCTTAAGTGTCGCGTTGGAGAGTTTTTCCCAGAGGGGAAAATCCGTTCCATGGGTAAAATCATAGATATTGATAATTTTTGCTTTTACTGCCGCAAGCAGAACCTCTGCAAAATAGGTATTAATGGCAAAGTTCCAGGCAGACCCCCAAAATTCTTTAGTATATTTTAAGGATAATAAAGCGAATACTTTTGCATTTTCTTGATCGTTAAAAAACCATTTGTTTTCAGAAAAACTAAGGCTTTTATATATATTATTGGCTTGTTCGATAGTGATATCGTTGTAAATAAGACCAGTGTGCACTATGTATTGAATTCTATCGGCGCATAGATCCGGAAGATTTTGTTCGAGGGCTTTATATTCCTCTAGATCAGGATCCAATTTTGCAAAATCCAAAAAATATTCCTTGGCAATACGGGCAACGCCAAGATCTTTTAAGTGTTTAAGATGCACGGCATCTTGGTATGAATGTTGCTGGTTTTCCATGCGGAAAACATGGTCGGCCACATGGGAAAATGCCGTATGCGATGCATCGTGTAGTAGTCCGGCAACTTGTTGATATAATCCCGTTTTTGCTTTGTATCTTAACAGCCAAAAAACGCCGACGCTATGGTCATAGCGGCTAAAAGCTGGAATCAAGCCTAAATAATATACGGGGCCAGATTGGTCGATACCTTTCAAGCGTTCAAGGGCGCTGGATTTTGCAAAGGATTCTATAACCGGATCGCTTACGGAAAAGCGTCCACTAAACTGCTGAATAAGCCATTCAGCCCTAAGATTACATAACGTGAAAATAGTTAGAAAAATGAAAAAACGCATAGGTTATTTCCTATTTTGGTAAAATGTTTAAATGCTTTAGCAGTCTATTAATTATTATTGCAAAGCTACCATTTGCCAATACATTTAATGATGTGCCAATCGAATCTTGAATAATATAAATTGTCGTTAAGATACCAAGTAATTCTGGCGAAAAATTTAAATGATTTGCTAAAACCGGTAGTATAATCAACAGGCTTGCACCGGCTATTCCTACTGAAGCAAATTTTGCAAGGGCAAAGCTTATCGCAAAAAGCACCCAGGTTTTCATGTCAGGTAAGGAAACCTGTTGTATGCTAAATAAACCCACGGCTGTTATACCAATCAAAATGTTGTCGGCGGCCATATGCATGTTTGATACCGACGGAATAATGATCGGGAGGGCATTTTTTTTTGAAACTAATTTTTCTACCTTTTGCATTAGTACTGGCATTGCAATGGCACTAGACATGGTGGAAAAACCTGTACACGCTGCCGATGAAAAATAAAGCATTAGCTTTCGAATAGGTATTTTGACAACAAAGCGTGCCACTAAACTATAAAACAAAACAGCAAAGATACTTAAAATTATGCTCATACAATATATAGGTGCATAAGCCTTGATAATTGCAATTAATTCACCTTCCCGTGCAAGCTTTAGTAATGTGCCAAAAATATAAACAGGGATAATTTTTATGAAAACTAAACTAAAAAAATTTGTGAGGCGTATTTGTAGCTTGAAAACCAATATTTGAAAAGTTGTTACAAATTTTCCTATTGAACTGTCTGTAGCCCTGAAAAAGTAACCGATTACAAAAGCTCCTAAAGCCATATATTCCGATGTGATTGGGTTTTTGATAGGCAAAACAAAATACGGAAAAATTTGATCCACCTGCAAATTAGGTACGGTTTTTAAGGAAAGCCAATTTGTAAAACATATGCCCATACTAACGCCAAAGCTTAAGGATAGAATGTTAGATAGGAATATACAGATAAAAATTACGGTAATGAGTAAGGGTGCATTGCGTTCAAGTTGATTAACAGCTGAAAATATATAGCAAAAAATTAATATGGGAAGCACGAACAGAACAGAATCTATAATAAGTTGGCTGATAGTTATAAAAGATCTTACAAAGGGAAGGGGTAATTGTTTTGCTAAAAATAACGCCCCTGCAATAGCAAGTAAAATATAAAAAATCTGTGATTTAAAAATTTTATACATGGTAATAATTGCTATTTAAGCTTCCTCGGTATAGGGTTTTTCCATGTCAGTTGCACGATTTAAGGCAGCAGTAAAAATATTATGAAAATAAGTATCTAAGGGGTTACAAGCCATAATTTCTAACCCAGCTTCTGTTACACCACCTTTGCTAGCAACAGCTGTTGCTAGTTCTTGAAAAGATTTTTTTTCTTCTACGGCGTAAAAGCTTGCCCCATTAAAAAGCTGCATTATCAATTCTTTTGCCAGTGTGCTACTAAAACCAAGTTTTATGGCAGCATTTTGCCATGCTGAACATAGGTGCCAGATAAATCCGGGGCCAGAACCTGCTAAAACCATAACCTTATTCAGCATTTCTTCTGATTCTACTTGAAAGGCAAACCCTAAGGGATCTAAAAATTGCTGGCAATCGAAGTTTTTAAATGAATTCAGGTTATTGCTGAAGTAGGGTACTATGCCTTTACTATACTTTACGGGCAAATTTGGCATTATTCGGATGACATTTTGTTGTGGGAAATGTTTTTCATAAAAACCTATGGGAATGCCAGCAGCCATGGTTATGATAACAGCCTTAGAAAAAGTTTTATAATCATCTACGACCTGTGCCATGATCTGCGGTTTAACGGCTAAAATAATCATTTCTGGGGAATAGTTGTTCGGTAAATCAGCAACGCAACGGTATTTTACCTGGGAAGGTGATAAAACTGTAATTTCGTGGTCGGGGTCTAGGGCTTGCTTAACGCATGCACCCATATTACCACAACCAACCATTAATATTTTTGCCACTGAAAAAGGATTTTTAACTTTATAGATAATAGCTATAGCAAATCTGTGTTTTTGGCAATCTATATATTAAAGTTGAACTGATATATATTTTTATTAAAGGTATTTTTTATTTTTTATGAAAAAAAAACACATTTGGTACCCAAGTCGTAACTATGATCAGCGGCCCCATAGCTTAAACATAAAATGTATTGTGGTGCATTACACAGATTTAGTTTCTGTTAAAGAAAGCTTAGATATTTTAACGGATCCAAAAGCAAAGGTAAGTAGCCATTACCTTATAGATGTTGATGGAACAACCTATCAATTGGTTAAGGATGAACATCGGGCTTGGCATGCTGGGGTAAGTCGTTTACAAGGTGAAGAAAACGTTAACGATTTTTCTTTAGGGATTGAGCTACAAAACTATGGTCATAATGGTTTCCTAAAAACGGGGGTGTGGCCAAAATTTCCCATGGCACAGATGCTATCTTTAGCAAAACTTATTAAAGATAAAATGCAAACATATAACATTCCACTAGATAATATTGTTGGTCATTCTGATGTTGCTCCGGGTCGAAAAATTGATCCTGGTCCAGCATTTGATTGGCTGTGGCTAAAAGCAGAACTGCAAAAATAACTTTAAGTTAATCAGGTTTTAATTCTATATGTCTTTTAGATTTAGCCAACGGAGGCTTGTTTAAACCCACGTTTTTTGACAAGATTTAGTATTCTTTCTGCATCGGCTTTTTTATTAAAGGGACCTAAAATAATGTGATGTTCCTGTGCTTTTTGTTGAACCTTACCTTGCCAATTGGCAGGGAATGCTTTTTTTAAAGCCTCAGCCTGTTTTTTACTTTTTAATGGGTGGTTTAATTTTATGTATTTATTATAAGAAACAGCTTTTGCTTTATTTAGTTTAGAATTTTTGGTAATTGTTTTTTTTGCTGGTTTTTTTACGGCAGTCTTTGCTTTATCCTTTGGTTTAGTCTTTGTTTTTTTTGATTGCAAATGCTTATGTTTATTTTTAGGTTTATTTGAAGTCGTTTTTGGTTTTAATCTTTTAATTTCTGATGTTTTTGGAGATGATTTTATTGGTGTTGGAACTTGTGGTACAACCATGTGTTGCTTAGCAATTTCTTGGTAGTATACTTGCTGCCATGTGCGGCCATCGCGCATGCGGCCTCTACCATTGCCATGTTTTGCTAAATAATTAGAGAGCAATATGCTTTCATGGGGAATACTTTCAACTTTGACCTTAGCTATGCCTTGGCCAATAATACCCAAACGCTTTGCGGCTCCCATGGAAAGATCTATAATTCGCCCTTTATAGGTAAAGGGCCCCCTATCATCGACCACAAGCTTCATACTTTTACCATTACTTAGGTTGGTAACTTTCACAACTGTAGGTAAGGGTAGGGTACGATGTGCTGCAGAAAAGCCAAACTTATTAAATTTTTCACCATAGGGTTTTGGTTTGCCATGAAAACCTGGGCCATACCAGGAAGCTAAGCCAGTTTCACTATATTCATAAAACTTTTGTGGATAGTGGCGTTTACCCCTGCAGTAATATGATTTACATGATCCTTCTCCAACTCCACCAATTTGGGTTTTTTTTCCAGAAAATTGGCTAGCACAACCGGTTAAAAAAAGAAGACAAAAAAGGGTAAGTTTATGAAAAGACAAAAGAGAACTCGTTGAAAAAAAAGATTAGCCATTAGACATGATTTTATAACAAATGTGAAAAAGTTTTTAAAGAAACTTTAAAGCAAAGCATTTTTCTTAACTTTGTTTTAAGGGAATTTGCCTAATTTTATTGTATAGAATTTTATAATTTTTTTTGATAAATGAACCTAACTTGAAATGAACGAAAACTTGGGATAAATGAAATTATTGTTAGTAAAACTGATATGAAAGGTTTTATAACATATGCTAACGATGTATTTTGCAATATTTCAGATTATTCCTTAAAAGAAGTTATTGGAAAACCCCATAATTTTATTAGACACCCTGATATGCCCCGCTGCGTTTTTAAACTTTTGTGGGGACAAATAAGCGCGGGCAAAGAAATTTTTTCTTATGTGGTGAATAGCTGCAAAAATGGCGACTATTATTGGGTTTTAGCACACTTAACCCCAAGTTTTAATGAAGCTGGAAATATAACAGGTTATAATTATTCGAGTTGCCGATGCCCCAGCCAAAAAGCTATTAACCAAGTGAAAATATTATAC
>CAYGPH010000062.1:0-5761 GCA_964351815.1 uncultured Verrucomicrobiales bacterium
CTTCACAATATCCTTAAGGTCGCTTAGGTGTCTCATTTCATATGAACTCATACACTTAAGCAAAATTAGACTTTTTTTCTTTGCTCAGCTAAATTACTATTATTGTCTCTTATGTGCTAAATGCTTATGGATAGCTTAAAAATATCTTCACAGGTTGAAAACCTTGAAAGTTTGACTTTTGAAACTGCAATGATAAAACTTGAGGCAATTGTAAACCGCTTAGAACGTGGTGAATGTCCATTAGATGAGGCTATAGAAACTTTTGAACAAGGTATGAAGTTAAAAAAACTTTGTGAAGAAAAGCTCCAAAATGCCCAATTGAAAATTGAAAAAATTATGGCGAATGGTTCTAATGGTGTGATCAATGAACCAAACTTAAGGCCTGTACTTTCTAGTAACAGTTAGGTATAAGTTTTTCTGGGAGTCTGCACTTAAAGACATACCCTGTGTGCAAGTTTTAAGGGAGCAATACTTCTAAAGCAGGCGTATTTTGAGGGTTAATCCTTTTGTTAAACATTAAGGCAATGGAGTGATATAGGATTTTTTTGCCACCTATGCACACTATTGCCACAGGGTTTTTGTTTCAATAGACTAGATATGAAATCTCTCAACCAGCTGACCAATAACCCTTTCAACTTTTCTGCGGACATTCATCATCAAAGTTATCGTCTTTTTGGGGCGATGATCCGTCGTATTTTTTGTAATGGTGTTTGTAAAGTTCGTTATTGTTCTGCAAGTTGTGCCGTTTGTTTTGGAAGAATAATCCCCTTATCGGCATGTTGAGTGCCACGTAATTCTCTTATGATTTCTGGTACAATTTCTCGTTTGTCAACATTGACTGCAGCTAATTCCAAAGCTACCGTAGTGCCATGGTGGGTAATGGTAATATGTCCTTTTCAGCCAAAGTTATGCTCCTCTTTAGGCGGCACAGTATCCTGTGAATCCCTGGCTCTCAGTTGGGTTTTTGATCGCTTGTAGCGTCTGATATGACACACCGGAATAGGAAAGCCGTTGAACCCTCAACGGGCAGGCACTTTACCCTCGAGCTTCCTTTTGTAAACACGGACTGCCTAATATATTCCTCGCTAAATTTTCTGTCGCTTATCCGGACGATGAAATTTTGTTGGTTATGGATGGGGCAGGATGGCATCGTTCGAAAAATCTCAATATTCCTAACACCATTAAAGTAGAGTACCTTCCTGCCTATTCACTCGAATTGAATCCCGTTGAGCGTTTTTGGGAGCAAATCAAAAGATACACGATCCGTAATAAAATTCACCTTACCCTATCTTCCCTTCAGGATGATGTCACTGGTTGCCTAAATGTCATGCAAGAAGATTTGATTCGCTCCCTTTGTGCCGCAAATTATTTGTATAGTTAAATATGGTACTTGGTGTTATGCGTTTCTTAAACTCTATTGGGGCTTAGTTGTCGTGCATATATAGTCAATAGATTTCAATATGCCATTTTCAAGCGTATTTTCTCCTTGAAAAGAACCTTTTAAGATACCTACGCAAGAGGTGCAGTGACTAAAAGGATTTTCGCATGATTTATCTTTATTTTTAAGGCAGTCTTGATACATCGCGCCACAATCCTCTATCGTGTTTGCGACTGACGATTTAATTGTACTATTTGTTTGTTCTATTGTTTGAGCAGCAACATCTTGTCCTTTAACACCTTGGCTTAGAAAAAGGCTTAAAAAAAGTGTCGTTGAAGCTAATTTTATTTTTTTTGGTAACATATGTTTTCGTCTCCTATTTTTAATAAATCACTTTGTGGTATGAAAGGTAACCCATAATTATTTTACTCTGCCACAAGTTAAAAAACACTTAACCCTTTTGATAGCAATCCAACAAGGCGTATGGGCGCTTCAGTGGCATGCTGAATTTTCATTGGTAGTGCCATGGCAAAGGCCCCAGTAGTTGGCATAGCTTTTAAATTTGTTACGTTTTCAACAATAAATTTTCCAGCACCAAGTAACGCCCGGTGCACAGGAAAACCATCCGATGGACGGTCAGGCGATAAGGTATCTATACCTAAGGCCGCAATATTGCGTTTTACTAAAAGTTTTGCAGCTGCACCACTAACAGAGGGAAACATATGGTTGTTATGGTATTTTTTTGGTGTTTTCCAAAACATATCCCAGCCCGTATGAACCATTACCATTGATCCAGCATTTATTTTGCCATGGTTTTCTTCAAAATTAAGCACATCAGCTTCCGATAAACTGTAATTTTCATTAGCTTTTTTCACTATATCTATCACAACACAAGGCATAACAAATTGGTTTATATCAAATTCATCAATATTTTTTCCACCTTCAACCAAATGGCTTGGGGCATCCATGTGTGTACCTATACCTGCATGGGATTTTATTTTCATAACACGAAATTTATCTTCACCCGGGCAATCGGAATAATCCATTTGAATGTCATGGTGAAAACCACATTTTCCATTCCAGGTAGGAATATCTGCATTTAGGGTATGGGTAAGATCAATAAGCTGATAGGGAAAATTCATAAGCGATTCCTGTAGTATTTTTTATTCAAGCTTATTCATTTTTATAATTTCAAAAAAGTTTACTATATTTCGTTATCATTACCACGTAATTTGCTAATCGCGACACTGTAGTCTTTAGCATTAAAAATACTACTTCCAGCTACCAATATATCAGCACCTTTTTCACGGCATCGCTTAGCTGTTTCTATGTTTATTCCGCCATCTACGGAAATTTTAAAATTGTATTGCTGCTGGTTACGTAATTCATTCAATTGAATAATTTTTTTTGCACAACTCGAAATGAATTGCTGGCCACCATAACCAGGATTAACTGTCATAACCAATACAAAATCAACCATGGGTAATACTTCCGTAATAGCTAAAACTGGTGTAGCAGGGTTTAAAACCACTCCAGCCTTACATTTTGATTTATGAATCAGTTCAAGAGTGCGGTGTAAATGATGATTATTTTCCCCATGCACGTATAAATGATCTGCACCAGCTTTGGCAAATGGACTAATCCATATTTCAGGATTGTTCACCATTAAATGTACATCTAGGGGTAAATCTGTTATATTACGTACTTGCCCAACTAATTCTGTTCCAAAGGAAATATTTGGCACAAAATTACCATCCATAATATCGCAGTGTATATAATCTGCCCCAGCTGTTTCTATTGCTTTTACTTCATCATGTAGGTGTAAAAAGTCCGCTGCTAGCAGCGATGGTGCAATAATCATAGCTTCCTCCAATAATTCATGTGTATAGTTAGCAAAGCATACTTTGCATTGTATAGTAACCCTTTGGCTTATCATAAAGCCAATCTATAATTTTAACAGCGCCGTTTGCAAATACATCACGGCTGTAGCAGCGGTGCCTTATGGTTAGCTCTTCACTGCCAAAATAAAAGCTTACATCATGACACCCAGGAACTTCACCGGCTCGTTGGCCAGAAAAGTGTATGCTTTTGCTATTGGCTTTAGTATCCTGTTGGCGTAGATGATCGTATTGGGCGACGGAAGAAAAATCCCAACTTTTCTTTTCTGCTATGGATTTCCCAAAGCTTATGGATGTACCAGAGGGAAAATCACGCTTATGGTGGTGATGAACTTCATGAATATTTATATCAGTATCTTCTGGAACTTCTCTTGCAGCGATTTCAATAAGTTTTGTCATAATGGCAACGCCTAGGCTTGTATTGCTGGTATAAAAAACAGGAATCTGCTTTGCAGCCATTTTCAGCGCCTGATGCTGATGGTTATCAAGTCCTGTAGTGCCAGAAAAAAACGGTATATTCTTTTCCTTAGCTAATTCTAAGGCTGGCAATACATTTTCTGGATGACTAAAATCAACAATAAGTTCAGTGTTTAAAGCTATATTTTTGCAATCTTTAATGCGATTGCAAGATTGCACCTTAATATTTTTTTCTTGAACCTTTGGTATAATTACCTGGCCCATTTTACCACTATCACCTACAAAAAAAAGCTGATGAAAAGCCATTAGCCTGCTAGCTTTTCTTTAAGAATATCATTAACTAGCCCTGGATTTGCTTTCCCTTTACAGGCTTGCATTACTTGGCCTACAAAAAAACCAAATAACTTATCTTTTCCAGATCGGTACTGTTCTAACTGTTGGGGATTAGCGGCAATAACCTCATCAATCATAGTGCCTAATGCTGCAGAATCAGATACTTGTTTTAAGCCTAGTTCATCAACAAGCGTGCCAGGTGCTTTTCCTGTTTGCCACATGTGCGCAAAAACATCCTTAGCAATTTTACCTGATATGGTGTCATCTATAATTAAATCAACCAACTCGGCAATGTACAGCTTATTAAACGGTAAATCATTTAAGGTTTTTCCTTCCCTATTGAGGGCGCCAAACACTTCACTCAGTAACCAGTTAGCAATAAGTTTTGGGGAACCCTTGCCTTTGGAATGACTGACAATTTCTTCATAGGCCTTTGCGACTTGCTGCTCTGCCACAAGAACACCTGCATCATACCTTGATAAGGCATACTGTTCTGTAAATCGTTTTTCTAGGGCATCAGGTAACTCTGGCATTTCTGCCTTAAGTTTATCTAAGCGTTCTTGCTTTAAAATTAAGGGCTGCAAATCTGGATCTGGAAAATACCTGTAATCCATTGCATCTTCCTTGGAACGCATAGAGCGCGTTTCACCCTTAGTAGGATCAAAGAGGCGGGTTTCTTGGATAATTTCCTCGCCGTTTTCTAATAATTCCAATTGTCTGGCAATTTCATAATCAATCGCTTGACCTAAAAATTTCACCGAATTAACATTTTTAATTTCTGCCCGGGTACCAAAAGGGGTGTTAGGCTTATGCAAAGAAACATTTGCATCGACACGTAAGGAACCTTGTTCCATATTACCATCGCAGCTGCCAATGTAACGCAAAATTGAACGCAACTTTTTCACATAGGCTTGTGCTTCTTCACTGCTGCGAATTTCAGGTTCAGAAACAATTTCCATTAAGGCGATACCAGCGCGGTTTAAATCAATGAATGATTCCTTATCACTAATATCATGGGTACTTTTTCCAGCATCAATTTCCATGTGTAAGCGGGTTATGTTTATGCGTTTTTGTTGACCATCTTTTAAAAGGATGTCTAAGTATCCTCCAAGCACAATGGGATAATGAAACTGGGAAATTTGATATCCTAGGGGTAGATCAGGATAAAAATAATTTTTTCTATCGAAAATAGAAACTTTTTGCACATTAGCGTTTAAACCAAAACCTGTTTTAATAGCTTGGTCTACACAGTAGGTGTTTAACACAGGCAAAGTTCCTGGTAAGCCAGCATCTAGCAGTGCCACTTGTGTATTTGGATCTGCGCCAAAGGCGGTTGCAGCACCGGAAAATAATTTCGCCTGAGATGAAACTTGGGCATGCACTTCTAAGCCAATGACAACTTCCCATTCACCGGTATTTCCTTGAATTAATGTGCTCATTATTTATACTCCGGCTACGTTTGTAAAATGGGGGAAATTTGCAGCCTGTTCTAAGCATAAACCTGCATTAAACAAACGCTGTTCTTCCAGTCGAGGTGCTATAAGCTGCAATCCTAGGGGCATACTATCTTTGGTTAAGCCAGCCGGTACAGAAATGGCAGGTAACTCTGCAAGGTTCGTGGTTACCGTGTAGATATCATTTAAATACATCTCTACTGGAAAATATTTATCATTTGCACCAAAGGCTGCATTGGGTCTTGTAGGGGTTAGAATAAGATCAACTTCATTGAAGGTTT
>CAYGPH010000063.1:0-5539 GCA_964351815.1 uncultured Verrucomicrobiales bacterium
CCTTACAACTATTGGTGATTGCTTTTTAGCTAATTGCACAAGTTTAACAGAGCTTAATTTATCTAACCTTAGTAAGCTTACAACTATTGGTAATGGCTTTTTAGCTGATTGCACAAACCTTGCAACAATCTTTGTTGCTCAGGATAAGTTACAACTTTTTGCAGATAGGGTTAATCAGGCTTTACAAAATAAGTTGCAAGTAAGAAGCTAGCTTTTATACTTGAAGTACTCTAGCCATATAACTATATATGTTTAGTGGTATCTGCAGTTAGGTGCGCAAAAAGTGGTCGTTGAACCTTCATAAACACTTAAACCAAATATAATAGGTTCAAAATTTAGCTAGGTTTTTCTTCACTACCATAGGGGTCACTGCCCCAAAAGACTTCTGCATCTTCTTCAGCCCAAACGGGAAGGTATGTAATATGTACATTTACTTGTTTGGGCACATTAAATTTAATGGTTTTTTGCCGCTGAATAACTTGAAGCAACTCAGGAACCTTTTGATCAAGCATCCATGCAGCTAAAACATTTGCATATTCAACCCTTGGGTAACGGAACCCTAAATCTCGTCTTGCATTTTCAAATAAGGATTTATCTGGCGTATCATGTAAATATAAATTGTCTTTATCCAAATCAAATTTTATATTACCCATGGGGTTAAATGGTCCTGGGTTTTGAAAAAGGTAAAAAGGAAAGTTATCACGATTTACCTGCTGCCAATTAATTTGCTTAGGCTCTATTTGCTTTTGAGTGTTTATGGCATGAATAGTAATTTGCATTTTTTTCAAAATATCTGAATTTTCTTGGATTTGACCTAAAAGTTCATTAAACATGACATCTTCTGGCACAACCCATGTGGGATGAATAGTTATAGCCGTTATTTTCGTTGATTCCGAAGGTGTTGGATGCGTTGATCTGCCAACTATAACCTTCATACTAAATTTCTGTGTAGGACCTTCAAAAAGATGTAAACGGTAGGTAGGAACATTAAGAATAACCGATTTGTTTGTAACTTTCATATTTTTTACAGCATCCATGGTTTTTTCAACAAGTTTTAAGCGATAGCTAATTGGCCAATTAGCGCAGGCTACTGTATCTTCACGAATAACGCCATCGGCCTTTATACAATGACTACGTTGAAACCAACGCACGGCTGTTTCAAGGGCCATGTCGTAAAATGGTGTTTTTTCTGCAGGGTCTAGGTAGCCAAGTTTTTCAAGAATTTCCCTAAGATTTATAAGACTTTCGTCCTTATCACTAGGAAAAAGTGGTCGTGCAGGGCGAAAATTTGGTAAATAACTATTTTTATGTGTCTCTAAACGTGTTTTAAGAGTTTCTAAACGTTTTAAAACAGAATAGGAAACAGTATTCTGTGTATTTTCCTTAACACTTGTTTGCTTTTTTTGTGCTGTTGCGGTTTGGGTTAAAGGCATGTTTTTTTTCTCTGCCTGGGCCTTCTGCATTTTATTTACATCACCCGAAAAGTCACGAATATTTGGTAATGGTCGAGAATTTAGCCTGTCGGTAATTGAACTGGCGAATAAGCTGAAAAACAAGCCGATAAAAAAAACGAGGATTTTCATAAAATATTAATTTTTAATTTTTCATATTTTAAGTGTATAACAAAATTTAAAAATTGCTAAGCCGTTGAGTAAATAAAAAAAATCCGCCAAATTAACAATTATTAAAAAAAATTGAAAACCATGGGATTTAATTGCGGAATTGTTGGCCTACCGAATGTTGGCAAATCAACCTTATTTAATGCGCTAACGGCAGCAGCTGCCGCAGAAGCTGCCAACTACCCCTTTTGCACAATCGAACCAAATACTGGCAGAGTAGGTGTGCCCGATGAACGCTTAGAAAAATTATCTGAACTTGCCCATTCAGAAAAAATAATTGCCACGCAATTAGAAATTGTTGATATTGCCGGTCTTGTGCGTGGTGCAAGTAAGGGAGAAGGTTTAGGGAATCAATTTTTAGGCCATATTCGAAGTGTGGATGCCATTTTGCATGTGCTGCGCTGCTTTGAAGACGATGACATTACCCATGTAGATGGTTCCGTTGATCCCCTAAGGGACCTTACAACAATTGAAACAGAATTATTATTAGCCGACCTCGAAAGTTTAGAAAAACGCTTACCTGCATTGCAGAAAAAAGCTAAGGGCAATGAAAAGGATGCAAAAGAAAAAGTTGCTATAATAGAAAAGGTTTTGCCCCTATTACATGAAGGTAAGCCCGCGAAAATGCTAAAACTTTTAAAGGATGAAATGAAGCCGTTTCATGAATTACAACTATTAACCGCAAAGCCAATTTTATATATTTGTAATGTTTCGGAAGATGATGCCGCAGCAGGAAACGACCTAACGGAAAAGGTTAAGGCCCACGCAACAGCAAATGGCGATCAGGTAGTCATTATATCAGCGGCCATAGAAGCAGAAGTAATCCTATTAGATACGGAACCGGAAAAGAAAGAATTCTTAAGTAGCCTTGGGTTAACAGAAACAGGTTTAAACAAGGTTATTCGTACTGGCTATAAGCTTTTGGATTTACTAACATTTTTCACCGTTGGCCCAAAGGAAGCCAGAGCCTGGACCGTACATCGTGGTGCTAAAGCGCCCGAAGCAGCAGGGGCAATTCACACAGATTTCCAACGGGGTTTCATTTGTGCTGAAACCTTAAGCTATGAAGATTACGTTGGTTACAAAGGGGAACAAGGTGCAAAAAATGCCGGAAAACTAAGGCAGGAAGGAAGAGAGTACTTAGTAAAAGATGGTGATGTTTTCCATTTTCGCTTTAATGTGTGATCTTCTTATACCAAGTGCCATATTTAACCCTACAAATAATTAGCGGCACAAAGGGTGCGAATCAAATCTTGCATGGCATTTAGGAAATCAGTGACATCATCCTGTAGGGAAGATAGGGTAAGGTGAATTTTATTACGGATCGTGTATCTTTTGATATGTTCCCAAAAACGCTCAATGGGCTTCAATTCGGGGGAATAAGCAGGAAGGTACTCTACATCAATGGTGTTGGGAATATTGAGATTTTTCGAACGATGCAATCCTGCCCCATCCATAACCAACAAAATTTCATCGTCCGGATAAGCGACAGAAAATTTAGCGAGGAATATATTAGGCAGTCCGTGTTTACAAAAGGAAGCTCGAGGGTAAAGTGCCTGCCCGTTGAGGGTTCAACGGCCCTGTACAAATAAACGTTTTTACCTATCTTAATCGGCATGGGGTTTCTCTTACCTGTCTCGAGCCAAGTATGGCCTATTTTTGAGTGGGCTCCGAACCGCGCTTTATCAAAATAAAAAACAAGTCTTTTCGAAGATTCCTTGACCTTCTGCCGTAGATTTTGTTTTAAAATCTTCTTGCAGATTCTTGTTGGCTTTGTAGTGGCGGATCGTGGCAGAGGGGATTGGTCTTCCATGACGCACAACCTGCAGCTGGTGGACGCAAACGGCCTGTTGGGCATAATCTTGTGAGGCGTTTGCATGATTTTAAAGAGGCTGTGCTGAGATTTCTCACAATGGACGATGTTCCATTTACGCTTCATCAAGCGGAACAAGATATCCGCATGATGAAGGTCAGACAAAAAATCTCCGGGGGATTGGGTACCTCAGCTGGTGCAAAAATCTTTGCAACAATTCGAAGCTTCATCAGTTCAAAACGTAAGCAAAAACAAAATATCTACGAGGCTGTCTTAGCTCAGTTTATCTAAGTATCTGGGGAGTTGCAATTTAACCCAATATTAAACTTATAGTGCCATATTAGAGGTACTATTTTAGTGCCATATTAGAGGTACTATTTTTAATTTTTTGAGGGAAGAAAACGATGAAACTAAATTTTTTAATTATCAATGCTTTATCTTGGAGCATGATGATAGCAAATAATCTAGTCGGAACAACTGCCAGTAGTAGTGCCGCTTCTAACGAATTAGGTATAAATTACGACCCTGTTCACTCTGCTGAATTTACTTGGGCAATGGCTCAAGATAATACTAAAAAAATGGAAGATCTTATAAAAGCTGACCTTGATGCAATTAAAACATTTTGCATAAGTAACAAAGTTACATTCACCCACATCAAAACCTTTTTTCTTTTCTTCCAAGGGTTTGAACCAAACAAGGGGGGGGAAGTGGTTGATTTTGTTAAAATCCTCAATGATTGGAATAAAGACAACCCAAATTATGCTATGAAATTGGCTATTGGTTTGTATCAATTTCGTGCAGGCATAGATTCTTGCCCTGACACTACAACTTGCGAATCATGGACAAATTTAGGTATGGATTATTTGATGGGTAGGGATAAGGATGGTAATATCAATTCTAAAATGTCTCCGTTCCTTTTATACCCAGCTTTAATAACCCGTGTGGTTATTGGTAATGAAAATCTTTCTGGTGATAAAGCTGAAGGAATTGCTCAGAGGATGATAGATCAAGTTAACATTTTAAAGAGTTTCTTTGTAGAAAATAGTATAACTGACGTTAAAATTGGAACCGCTCAAGAAGAACCCGTTTTAGACGTACTTCTCGATCCAAATTATGCTGGAAATAGTATTTCGGCAAATGGAAGAACTATTAAAGTTAAACCTGAAACAATTAAAACACTTTTTGAAACATTGGATTTTATAGGCTACAATGCATATCCCTTTTGGGGAAACACACCCATTGATGTAACTTTAAGTTTGGATAATAACCCGGGTTCTATTCGCGCCAAGGTTAATACCGCACTCAATTTAACAGCCAAATACAATAGTACAAATCAACAAAATAGCGAGTTAATCATTACTGAAGAAGGTTGGCCTTCGGCTTTCACGCCTAACGATGGTGATATTAGCGCTGGTAGCCCAACAACTTCTAGTGGTGGAACCAAAGCATTGGGCAGCCCCGAAAACATAAGAAAATATTTTGTAGATTGGAATACCAGAATGTTAGATACAAGCACTCCACCAACACCTAGTTACTATTTTGCTGCTTTTGATAAAATTCCAGGTTTAGGTGTTGAGTCACATTGGGGACTTATATCGGCTGATGTTACTTCTGACATCTTCTCACCTAATGGCAAAGTACTAAAGAAAGGTGTATTGATTGACTTTAAGAACAAGATTGGAGTTGGAACTTCTGGTGATTTTTATGGCGGGAAAGATATTTTTGTAAGCGCTTGTAGCGATGAAGACGCTTCGAAGAACTGCCGTCCAATTTATGGTTTCACTAACAGTGGGTTTATTAAAAAAACTCCTGATGTAAATGGTACAACTAAAAAATTGTATGTTGATAACACAGGTAATACTTATCAAAGTCTTTTGGTAGTTGCCAATATTCAAGGTGCCAATGGCCAAGAAGACTCATACCCACAAGTCTGCTGGGTTAAAAAAGAAGAACTTTTAAATTTAAAAGAGAATTCTGAAGTAGTTATAACATGGCCTCAAATTAATATCGGCCAACCATGCACTATTATTGATAATAATTAGAAGAGTTAGATTGAATAAGTTCAGAAAGAAGTGAGACACCTGAGAATGAAAAGTTGAGCGAGCGC
>CAYGPH010000064.1:0-5095 GCA_964351815.1 uncultured Verrucomicrobiales bacterium
AACTGGTACAACTTAAGCGACACCGAGTTGGAAGAAGCGCCTGGAAGAAGCCTTATTGGCGTTGTAGCTGAAGACATAAAACATATTTTTGTGTGCTGTTTATAACAAAAACTTAGCAAATTAATAGCGTTGCCAATAGCCAGTAAATTTTTTTCTTCAATGATTAAAAAAATAACAAAAAAACTTTGAATGTAACTTTAAATTACTATTTTTTTCATATATAATACTTTTTTTTAAATTATAATTTTTATATGCGCCACAAACTAACAGTAGCTATTTTTTTACTAATTTTCAAACCAGCTTATGGAACCGAAAATATTAACAAAGAAGAATTACGAAGTATTATTACCTACTATTCGGAAAAATACCCTTTTTCACAAAGTACAATTGATTGCTGTGCTGAAGTAATAGATACCTTACCGGAAGAGAAATATACAACCTTCCATTATTTGTTTACTGCTTTGTCTGATGAAGAAATGTTTAAAGAAGAAGATGAAACACTTTTCTTAATTTTTTCTGCAACAGAATCTGTAGTTAGCAAAGCTAATCAAGCTGATATTGAATTATTTATTAATATGGTTAATACCATGATGTATGAAGATATAAACTTTCTTCAAAAAGCCTTTGTTATCGATGCTTTAGGCGGATTAAACCCTAATATTTATCAAACTATGACCATATTTGGTAGTGAAAACCCATACTTTTTCCGAGACACTAACCCCTACAATTTTGCATATGCTGGCACTCCAATTGTTGAAGGTGAGGAACATATTGTTGAAGGTGAGGAACATAGGCCTGTTCTTCCGGAAATTCCAAACTCAATGTCTGATTGGACAGAAGAACATCTATCTCGGGTTCTTAGTTTTTTTCAAGGCATACAACCCTGAAATCCCATTTCCCTAATTTATTATTTATTAGCTACTTTTCCCTATACAAATAGTGTCTTTGGGCTAAATTTGTATTTTTTTCGCACTTTAACTTGCTATTTCTGCTAAATATAATTATCTAGAGTACAGATAAGTACGAAACAACAGTTTCCTTAAGGTTTTATGCAAAAGCAAATATCAATTCGTGGCGCCCGTGAACATAATTTAAAAAATGTAAATATTGATATACCCCGCGATAAATTTGTTGTTATCACGGGATTAAGCGGTTCTGGGAAATCAAGCCTAGCTTTTGATACCCTTTATGCCGAAGGCCAGCGACGTTATGTAGAGAGCTTATCCACTTATGCCAGGCAATTCTTACAGCTCATGCAAAAGCCTGATGTTGATTCCATAGATGGCTTAAGCCCTGCAATATCTATTGAACAAAAAACGACATCAAAAAATCCCCGTTCCACAGTAGGAACTGTAACTGAACTTTATGATTATCTTCGTTTGCTGTATGCCAGAGTTGGTGTTCCCTATTCACCAGCCACAGGATTGCCAATTGAGGCTCAAACCGTAAGTCAAATGGTTGATCGTGTTATAGCCTACCCTGAGCGTACAAAATTAATTATCATGGCGCCGATCGCACGCAATCGTAAGGGTGAATATAAAAAAGAATTAGAAGAAATTCAACGTAATGGTTTTCAGCGCGTTTTCATAAATGGCAAAATTTATAATATCGATGATATTCCAAAGCTTGATAAAAAACTAAAACATACGATCGCCATTGTGGTTGATCGTATTGCGGTAAGCCAAGCAGATGATTTTACAACACGTCTGGCTGATTCCATAGAAATAGCTGTTCAATGGGGAAAAGGCTTAATGTGGTTGCAAAAACATGGGGAAGAAGACATAACAACCTTTTCTTCCACCTATGCCTGCCCAGAATCTGGTTTTTCCATAGAAGAAATTGAACCACGCTTATTTTCCTTTAATAGCCCGCAAGGTGCCTGTGAAACCTGCGATGGCCTTGGGGTAGAAGTTGTTTTTGATGAACAATTGGTGGTGCCGAATCCAGATTTAAGCTTACGGGAAGGTGCCCTTGCACCTTGGGCTTTAGGAGAAGATAACGGAAAAACACGCCGTGGTGCTATGATTGCCGATTATTATGCCCAGGCAATTGATGGTGTTGCCCGTTATTTTGATGAAAGTACCGCAAAACCCTTTTGTGATTTAAAACCTGAATTGCAAAAAACCCTTTTATACGGTTCTGGAAAAACAGTTATTCCAGTTATATATGACGATGGAAACCGCAAACATATTTCTAAAAAACCCTTTGAGGGAGTAATACCAAATCTTATGCGCCGTTGGCATGAAACAGAAAGTGAATGGACACGGGAATTTCTTAAGCGTTTTAAAAACGAAAAACCTTGCCATGCTTGCGAAGGATACCGCTTAAAGCCAGAAGCGCTGTGCGTAAAAATTAACAATTTACAAATTAGTCAAGTTTGTAAGTTATCTATTCAAGAAGCATTAGAATGGTTCAAAAATTTAAACTTGACCCCCAAACAACAGCAAATTGCTGAAAAGATTTTAAAGGAAATCATAAGCCGCCTTACCTTTTTAGTTCATGTGGGCCTAAGCTATCTCTCGCTTTCACGGTCAGCTGGAACACTTTCCGGTGGTGAAAGCCAACGCATTCGCTTGGCGTCTCAAATTGGATCGGGACTCACAGGTGTGTTGTATGTACTAGACGAACCCTCAATTGGTCTACACCAACGAGACAACGACCGATTATTAGAATCACTTGTGCAACTTCGCGACCTTGGCAATACAGTTATCGTCGTTGAGCATGATGAAGATGCCATTCGTACCGCCGATTGGGTTATTGATATCGGCCCTGCAGCAGGTGTTCATGGTGGTGAAATAGTTAGTGAAGGTACACCAAAACAGGTTGCTGCCGATAAAAACAGCCTGACTGGACAATATTTATCAGGTCAACGCTTTGTGCCTGTTCCTGCTAAACGTCGAGCTGGCCATAAGGGTCAGCAATTGGTGCTTAAGGGGGCAAAAAGCCATAATTTGCAAAATGTTGATGTTACAATTCCACTGGGAACCTTTACCTGTGTAACAGGGGTTTCAGGTGGTGGAAAATCTACGCTTATTTTACACACCCTTTACAAGGCATTGCACCGGCACTTTTACCACGGCGCAGAAATGCCAGGCAAACACAAAAACCTAACAGGGGTAGAATTCATTGATAAGGTCATTGATATCAACCAATCACCCATTGGCCGTACGCCACGCTCAAACCCAGCAACCTATGTGGGCTGTTTTACGCCAATTCGTGAATGGTTTGCAGGCTTACCGGAAGCAAAAGCGAGAGGCTATGCTCCAGGCCGTTTTTCTTTCAATGTTAAGGGCGGACGCTGCGAAGCCTGCCAGGGCGATGGGGTGGTAAAAATTGAAATGCATTTCTTGCCAGATGTTTATGTGGAATGTGATCAATGCCATGGTAAACGCTATAACCGTGAAACCCTTGAAGTCAAATACAAAGATAAAAATATTGCTAATGTTCTAGATATGACCGTAGATGAAGCTGCAGATTTTTTTAGTACACATCCCCAAGTATACGATAAAATTCATGCGCTGCAGCAGGTAGGCTTAGGCTATATTAAGGTTGGTCAGCAAGCCACAACCCTTTCTGGGGGTGAAGCACAAAGGGTAAAACTTGCCAAAGAACTTTCCCGTAAGGCCACAGGAAAAACCATGTACATCCTAGACGAGCCTACCACGGGTTTACACTTTGAAGATGTGCGCAAACTTTTAGAAGTACTGCATAAGCTTGTTGAACAAGGAAACACTGTGCTGGTAATTGAACACAACCTAGAGGTTATTAAAACAGCTGACTGGGTTATTGATATGGGACCTGAAGGTGGCGACGGTGGCGGTCAAGTTGTTGCTGTGGGAACACCTGAAGTGATAGCTAGCAAGCATAAACAAAGCTATACAGGGTTTTACCTGCAGGGATATTTGCAAAATAAAAAAACTGCTTAAAGATATTGCGTTATTTGCGTTACAAGATTCATAAAATTTAAGTTTTATAATGTGCTTTTTTCTTAGGGAGTAATGCCTTTAAGCAAAATAACCTATTAATGAGCACAACAACTTAAAAATTGTTTTAGCTTAGCACAAATGTTACGGCAACTATGTTATGCTACAAAGAAATCAAATAACCTAGCAACGTTTACCACAAAGGTACCAGCTGTCTTCGTTACTTACGTAGCCATGATAACAATTGAGTGCCATGCATCGTAGCAAAGTTTTCTTAATGTCTTCAATATAATCAAAGAATTCTCTCACTTCAGGATCAGCTGAAGCTCGACGTCTTAAATCATCCATTGTAAGCTCTTCATATTTTTCTTGGCCAAATAGTGATCTTTTTCCACATTCATACATTCCACGCAAAGGTGATACGGCACAACCTATAGAAGTTGGAATTAAATATGTGGTTAGAGCACACCCAGTAATGCAACAACAAGAGCAGCATCCCTCAGATGCTTCAGCAGACTTTGCAAAGGTAAAACAACAACCTCCATACGCTATACAGCTTGTTTCACAAAACCCTGATAGTGTTCCTAATGCAAGCCCTAAAGGGCACAAATAACAATCAATGGCCCTACTGTTACAGAGCACCTGTGATGAACTTTCTGCACCTTTTGCCATAGATGTACAGGCAGCATTACAGCCTGAAGCAATTTGATTACAACAGTTTTCAACACATAAGCCACAATCAAATGAATTTTCTCTTCTCGGCTGAGTTGTAATGACACTCTCTTGACTATTAACAGTTGGTTGTGCATTACCTGAAACAATTACTAGTGCCCTAGGTTGGGTAGCACTATAAGGTGGAGGATTAGAACCATCTTGGTCAGTACTTTTAAAGTCTGCAGCGAATAAAGTTTGAAAAAAAATGCTTGTAAGTAATATTAAAAGATGTGAATGATGTTTCATTCTATGAAAAAAATATTAATGTTTCTATGAATTAAGTTGCATAATTTAAGTAACTCTGTCAACCAAAAACAAATACATTGTTAGCCCAATTTGATAATGTCCGCTTAATCAAATTAGAAATGTCCTAATTTGTTAAAAAAAGCCTGCATCTTTAAAGATAAGACCCCTGCATAATTGCTGATTTAGTTTTAAATATGAAGATTTTGGTATAA
>CAYGPH010000065.1:0-4975 GCA_964351815.1 uncultured Verrucomicrobiales bacterium
CATATCGATTTTCGTGGCCGGCTTATGGCGTTTTGTTTTAGGCTCTAGGGTTTTTGACCAGCGCATAACACTGGCAAGGCTTACACAAAATCGCTTGGCAACCTCTGCCATACTAAGGTCTTCCTGTATTCTAACTTTTAAAACTTTACGGCGAAAATCAAGGGAATAGGTCATGTTCATAACATCGTTAATATTTCCTAAAATTATACTCAAATTAGTTGTTAAAAGCTATATATGACTATTGCTATCTATGGGTGAGGTTTTTTTATGTTTTAGTGAAAAAATTTGAAAAACTGATGGTTTTTCTAAAGTTAATTAAACGGTTTTAACCATCGCGATCGGCTAATTCTTTTTTTATACTGCCAATAGCCTTTGCTGGGTTTAGCCCCTTAGGGCAACTGTTTGTGCAGTTCATAATAGAATGGCAGCGATAAAGCTTAAAGCTATCATCAAGATTATCTAAGCGTTCGTCTTTTGCTTCATCGCGACTATCAGCGATAAAACGATAGGCTTGTAAAAGGGTTGCAGGGCCTAAGTACTTGTCACTATTCCACCAGTAGCTTGGGCAAGATGTGGAGCAACAAAAACATAAAACACATTCCCAAAGTCCATCAAGTTTTTCACGATCCTTAATCGATTGCTTGCGTTCACGGGTTGGGGCAAGATCTTTATTTTGGAGCCATGGCTTAACCGATGCATGCTGTTTTACGGCATCGCGTAAATCAGGAACTAAATCTTTCATAACAGGCATATGTGGTAAGGGGTTAATGCGAATATCACCATCTGCAAGTTCATCAACATGGGTTAAACAGGCTAAGCGGTTAACGCCATTTATATTCATGGCGCAGCTACCACACACACCTTCTCGGCAAGAACGGCGAAAGGTAAGGGTGGTATCCATGGTGTTTTTAATATAAATTAGCGCATCTAAAACCATGGCACCCGATTGATTTATATCGAGGGTAAAAGTATCTATTTTTGGATTCGCATCATCATCGGGGTTCCAACGGTAAACATTGAAGCTACGTAACTTTGCATTTGTGGATACATGAGATGCTTTTAGTTCACGACCTTTAACTACACGAGAATGAACAGGCAAACGAAATTGTACCATAGAAATCTCCCTTAATATACGCGCTTAGCTAAAGGAACTGGTTCCACATCATCTGTTAAGGTATGCATGTGAACAGGTCTTTTATCTAACTTTACATTGCTATCTAAATCACACCAAACAAGAGTATGGGCCAACCAGTCATGATCGTCTCGTTCTGGAAAATCTTCACGGGAATGGGCACCACGACTTTCCGTGCGGTAATCGGCAGAATGAATTGTGGCAATTGCTTGCAAAAGTAAATTTTCCATTTCCAAAGCTTCTACTAGATCTGTGTTCCAAATCATTGAACGGTCATTTACCTGTAAGTCATCAACTTTTTTTGCAATCAACTTTAACTGCTCTTTACCATCATCAAGGGTTTTTTTATCGCGGAAAACACTGCAATGGCTTTGTAAGGTTTTTTGCATTTCTAAGCGGATTTCACTTGTTTTAATTTGCCCTGATGCTTGACGAATACGATCGAATCTTTGCATAATGGCGTCTGTTTTATCTTGGGATAAATCCTTGTGGGGTTGACCTGGGCTAATGGTTTTTTTTGCATGTATAGCTGCTGCTCGGCCATAAACGACAAGGTCTAATAGGGAATTGGTGCCTAATCGGTTCGCGCCATGCACAGATATACAAGCTGCTTCACCGATCGCCATTAAACCTGGCACAACCGTTTCTTTGCTATCCTTGGTAACTTCCCCATTAATGTTTGTGGGTATACCACCCATATTGTAATGTACGGTAGGTTGAACAGGAATAGGTTCTTTTGTTGTGTCTACATTGGCAAAAACTTTTGCGGTTTCCGAAATGCCAGGTAACCGTTTATGAATAACCTTAGGGTCGAGATGTTCAATATGAAGTTCCGCATAATCCTTATGGGGGCCACAACCACGACCTTCCTTTACTTCAATAGCAATAGCACGACTAACAACATCGCGCGATGCTAAATCTTTTGCATTAGGAGCATAACGTTCCATAAAGCGTTCGCCTTCACTATTTGTAAGATAGCCACCTTCGCCACGGACAGCTTCTGATATTAAGCAACCTGCGCCGTAGATCCCCGTAGGATGAAATTGAATAAATTCCATATCAGCCAAAGGTAAACCAGCCCTTAAAACCATTGCATTTCCATCACCGGTGCAGGTGTGGGCAGCAGTACACGTATAATAAGTTCTGCCATGACCACCGGTTGCAAGCACGACCATATGAGCCCGAAAACGATGGATGATTCCCTCATCTAATTCCCATGATATAACACCGCAACATTTGCCGTCATCATCCATTAATAAATCAAGGGTATAGTGTTCAATAAAAAATTCTGTTTCATGTTTTAAGCACTGTTGATAAAGCGTATGCAATATGGCATGCCCAGTACGATCTGCAGCTGCACAAGCACGATTAGCCATGGATTTACCTTTGTCAACTGTATGGCCACCAAATTTACGCTGGTAAATGTTGCCATGTTCATCACGAGAAAAAGGTACCCCCATGTGTTCAAGCTCAACAACAGATTGAATAGCATTTTTGCATAAGTATTCTGCGGCATCCTGGTCTACTAACCAATCACCACCTTTAACTGTATCATAAAAATGGTAGCGCCAATCATCGCCATCATTTGTATTGTTTAGTGCAGCTGAAATCCCCCCTTGGGCAGCAACCGTATGGCTACGTGTGGGAAAAACTTTTGTTATACATGCGGTTTTTAGGCCAGCAGCACTCATACCTAAGCTTGCGCGAAGACCAGCCCCACCTGCACCAACCACCACCACATCATATTCATGGTCAACAATTTTATATTTTTCAGCTATCACTTTATTTTTCATAACCTAACTGCAACCACAATCATTTTTTTTAAAACCATCTAATTTATGCTGATGCGCATTATTTGTGGCTGTAACTATTTTTGTTAAAGAAAACATTCCTGATACGGCAAAAAATAAAAAAACAAAGGAAACAGCTATTAAAACCAGGTGGCGCAAGGTTTGGGCTTGAATATAATCTTTTGCAATTGTTTGAATGCCTAAATACCCATGGTAAAGACCAATAGTTATAAACAGAAATAATACCGTTGCAACACACGAACACTTAACGGTATTTAACACGTGGTCGTATCCAACACAGCAATCACACTTGCAGATCAGGTTATTACAGCAATTATCAAAGGGGGGGCAATTAATGCAATATAAGGCGCCAAAGACAATTCCTAGTACGGCAGCCGATAAGAACCATAACATCACAGCTGAATAGCGTTGTTGAATATAGTGGGCTGTAGGACTGCTCATAAGAAAAACACCGTGAGTAACGTTAAAACAAAAACGATTGCAACAACTAACCAACCAGAGGCATAAGCAGACTTTAATCCATAACCGCAACCTGCTGACCAAATAAGATATCGCACGCCATTAAACATATGGTAATAAATACTTGCTAATAAAGCGTAAACAAATATTTTTGCAGGCAAATTATTAAAAAAACTAAGAAAAGCTTGATAAGCAATAGGGCCTTCGGCAATGGCATGTAGCCACATTACCAACAGGAAAATACCTGCGACAAAACCGAAAGATGTAACGCGATGCAAAATAGAAAGAACAGAGGTTAATTGAGGTTTGTAAATCTGTAAATGCGGCGAAAGTGGTCTTTTTGTCATAAACCTATGTACCGGAAAACTCTTTTAGTTATGATCTCTTGTTTTATTATTTATGTCAAATATTTAGACATTATCAGAACCTGTCTTCACAATATGAAAAGGTATTAAAAAATTAGGCTAGATTTTTTTGATAAGCATCATGAAATATGTGATGATGATGGTACAATCTTGCACCTACATTTGAATTGACATAGATTGCTTCACATTTTGTCGGGCGTAAAAACTATAATAATTAAAAAATATTGGCTTTATATTTTATTGTTTTTTGCAATAACTGGTTATTTTTTTCCATCAATAAAAAAATCTGATATTAAAGATTGGCTTATCAGGTCACCTATTGCTGAAATTTATGTTAAGTATGTCCGTGATGGTAAAAAATTTGATAATGACCATGTGCAAACCCAACTTGATAATGGTATGCCTATTATTGTGAATATTCATGATCGCTGTGTTTGTTGGTTTGTTAGGCTAATGGGTTACTGGGATCGTAATGAAACGTCGGTATTAAAAAATATTATTAAGGATGGATTCAACATTATTGAAGTTGGTGCTAACTTTGGTGTCCATACCCTACGCATGGCGAAGTTAGTCGGAGAAAAAGGTACTGTTCAGGCATTTGAAGCAAATCCAATGGTATCAAAATATCTCAAGGAATCGGTAAAACTTAATAATCTTGCTAACATTATAAAGGTGTTTGAAAAAGCTGCTGGTAATGAGCGTAAACAGGTGTTTCTAGATTACGATGTAAAAAACATAGGCGGTGGTTGTATTGTTTCATCACCATCATCATTTGCTTTAAAAACAGAAGTTGTTCGCTTGGATGATGTGATTAAACAACAAATTGATTTATTGAAAATTGATGCTGAAGGTTATGAGCTTAAAATTCTTCAAGGAGCACAGCAATTAATTAATGCGAATGAAAATATTATTATCATGCTAGAATTTGTGCCATCACATCTTGAAAAGCAAGGTGATTCTGCAATAAAGCTTTTAACTTTTCTAAGAAATAATGGTTTTTCTATTTGGAAAGTTGGTAAAGTAAACCAAGGGGAAAAAATGCTCGTTCCTATTTCAGTGAAAGAGCTACTTAAGCTAAGAAATGCAGATATTGTCGCAGCCAAACATAATATTTTTAATAATTAAAAATATTATTTTTCTTACGGTAAACATGCGCCCATTCAAGTATGAAGTGCAACGGATCATATAAAATCTGTGGAGTGAGTCCC
>CAYGPH010000066.1:0-4182 GCA_964351815.1 uncultured Verrucomicrobiales bacterium
CTTTTGTATATGAATCGTAGCACGATTTGCCCTATTGATCTAATTGCTTTTTTAGATTTTCAAGGGATACTTTTTCTGAAAAATATGCATAAGGGTTTGAATTATCAAGGAAAGGGCCGTTTTTCAGCGTATTTTCAGTATCAGCTAAACCTGTTTTCTTATCCTTCCTTTTGATGTTTTTATTCTCCATAGAGAACAAATATGAAAATCTTTTGGGGGAGATTCCTATAAAGGGTTCAAATACCAAAGCACCATCTAATGCGTCTTTATCACCATCAACTTTCATTAATCCTTTGTATAGCTCTGCGGCCATACTTTTAGCGTAAGGTTCAACAAAAACAACTTTTTTAATGCCACTAGCAAGAATATGACGAGCACACATATGACAAGGAAATGTAGTGCAATATAAAGTTTTATCTTTTGTAGAAATCCCCCTTCTAACTGCGTCAGTAATTGCAGACATTTCAGCGTGAACCATTCTTCCAAACTCAATGATATTTGCAACTCGTGTGTTTTTGAGAATTCCTTTTTGATTTAATATATTTTTGCTTTTATCTTCACCGTACAAGGCATCTTCACATAACTTTTCAGGAGTTTCTCTATTGTAGGATTTGTTTAACCAACCTCCATCTTTTAAACACTGCATCACTTCTTTGACCATATGATGTTTCATTTTTACGGAAGCATCTTCACCTTCTGCGTAATCACGACTATCTGGCCTAGAAGAATTTTCAGCCTCCCAATATGGAGGGCCTCCTATACTGGGAACTTCATTACACCCTGATGATACCATTTCTCCATTTTCTGTTAAAATAACGGCTCCCACTTGCCTTGAAAGATCTGCGGATTTTAAAGCAACTGAATGGGCCATAAAAATCCCATGTTCATCAATTGTAGGGGTTACAAAAGGGGCGCCGAATAGTAAATCAATAAACCGATCTATTTGCTCAGATATACTGAGCCCAGTTTCTTTTTCATGTATAGAAGAAACAAATAAATCTGCTAAGTGAAAAACATCTCTTACAGACTGTCCATAGCTTTTATTTTCTTTTTCATCTTTTTCTATTAAGTTAAATGCTCGATCTTGGAGCCAATCTTGTTGATTTTTATCTAAAACTGTTGAAAGACCATGTTTGCTTTTTTCGATACGTTTTACTAACTGATTGTGGCGTATCTCTTTGGGTTCATATACAGAAATTAATATAAAAGCATCTCCATAAATTTTTCTAAAAAACTTTACTTCATCGGGATGTTTTAAGGAATCTACTATATATGCTGTATTGGGTATCGGTTTGTATAGTTTACTATCATCGTCTATCAAAGGGTCATTTTTCCAATATTCTTCCCTTATTCTAGCAAATTCACTAATTGCTAAATTAGCGATTCCATCTCCGTTACTATCTGGCCAGTTTTCTCTAAACTTATTACCCGCTTCCATAAGTTTTTCTATGCGCTCATCTGTCTGTAAATCATCAACTGCCTCTAAACCTGGTTCTATTTCTAGTGAGGCCATTAATTTACTTAACTTTACGTGGTGTGATTTGTAATGTCGATTATGGAGGCTTTGATCTATTTTACTGATTACCTTTTTCAGATCTGTTCCTAAAGCGCCTGATAGACCTATTACAAGTTCAGGGGCATTATTTACATTCTTATCTTCTGTTTTATTTTTACTAGTCATTCCGTAATTCTTTTTCATAAATAATTCGTTCTAATTTTTTATCTATATTAGCCCCTTCTACACTAAAGTGAACCTTTCTATGACAATTTGGCGTCAGTGCCGCCATCATTTTAGGATGATCTAACCCTTTATCGGATAATTTATAAATATGATGCGGTTCAAGATAAGGGGTCCCATCCTTTTTATTAAAAGGAGCCGGCTCTCCACAGCACTCACATTTTCCATTAGACCTTGCGAGTACGTAGTCTTTAATGTCCTGGCTTCGCTTATAATATGTTGTTTTACCTGTGCTTGGGCTTTGCTTAATGGCATTTCTTGCTGAATTATATGCCTTCTCTCTCAGATAAGTTAATTCTTGGTTTGTATCTTTTGTAGCACTCTCAGTCTCTATAACCTCTTCATCAACATTTAGTAAATGAAATATAAGGCCTTTTCTATTTTCCTTATTTTGATCAGTGATAGTTTTCTCTTCATATGAAACACAAGCAAACTCACCCAGGAAACGATAAGGCTTCCCCTTACCTAGTTGCTCAAAAAGGAGTAAATCTCGGCCATCAATTTGATGATCACAGAGTGCTTTATTACCATGTGAAAAGCTCATGTCTCCTTTTTTACCTTCACCGGTATAATAAAACAGTCCAGTCTCTTCATCCCAGCCATCCTCATAGCCGTATTCACTACCTAAAGCACCCGTAAATACAAATATGAAAGGGCTTTTATTAGATGGTGAGATACCTGTTTGTCGTATGCCACCATATACGTCATGGATTTGTTTCTGCCTATTATATAGCTGCCCTATTTGAAAATTATGCATCAAATAGTTCTCTGTCTATCCCAGTAATAATTTGTAGGATAGGCCTAACATTAGAGCTTTGATTATAATCAACAGATTTACGTTTAGGGTAAATATAATTAGCTAATTCTTTATACATAGAACCTGCCAATTGAAAATTTTTTTCTTTTTCGGCCTGGCTTGCTATTCGAGCCATGCCTTCTATTGGATCGCAATTTAGCGTCTCAAGCCGTTCTGAAATATCTTGAGATTTCTTATTAGGAGTTCCTTTTTTACGCCCACCGGTTTTATGACCTTGTGCCATTCATCTATTTCCTTCTACTTTAGATAAATAATAACACTACTTTAGAGTTTATTTACAGTATTAAAGATAAAATTATCCGCCTAACATGGCTCTAATTTTTATATAATTGTTAGGTTTTTCTAGATCCAAGTAATAAAGAGGCGTACGACCGCGATGGTTTTTAATATCTTTGTGTGCACCAAGTTCTAAAAGTAACGCCACTGTGTCAATATGACCTTCTTTGACTGCTGCGTGTAATGCAGAAAGTTGAGAAGGCCCATTCAGCATATCTATATCGGCACCTTGTCTAACCAAATAAGAAACTACTTCATTCTGACCTGCGCCAGAAGCAGAATAAAGGGGGCTAAGGCCCATTAGGGTATCGTTGACATGAAAACCCATTTCCAAAATTTCTCTAATTGTTTTTAAGTCACTGTTTCGAGAAGCTATAATCATATTCTTCATAATCTGGGCTTCACCACTATTAAGAGATCTTTCAATAGAGTAGTTACTAGACTGCCCCCTTTGAATAACTTCATTCTGATTTCTATACGGATTGAAAACCAGATTATTCAATGCACCACTACTTTGTAATTTTTTAACTTGGTTATTATGAACGTTTAATGCAACCGTTATTGCAATAATCAAAACTGTAAAAGTGATTTGTAAAGATATTTTAGTTCTTTGGGAAATGCTATTACTAAATGAATTTGAAAACAGAAGATATGTTGTAAAATACCCTAAAGAAAATCCAATCAACGTGTAAACTGGCCCCCAAGCCATAGCTATATTAGCCAGCACAAGACCACCTAATATATAAGTCAATTTTTCTAAGAAACTTTTCTTCTTAACGGTTTTCATTAATAAACTCCCAATAAAAAATCACCAGAGGATTGCTCGCTCTGGTGACTGGGTGTTTCATCCGCTCATGTGAGACGGCGCGATGTTTTTAGCTTGCGCCTGAACATAGCATCGCCACCCAGTCCTAAGAACTGAGGGCGACACGTTTACGGTAGTGTCTAGAATACCGCACATGAGGGGATGAAAGCCCCAGATCACTAAATAGCAATCCAAAAATATAATGCACGATTATTTAAATAACTGCTAGAGCGATTAATCAATTTAAAAACAGGATGCCTATGGCTAGATATATAAACTGTATCGATTATATGACCGTTTAAATTCCATAGACTTCCGTACTATATCTTAGATGGGACTGTAGCTTATAGAATAGATTTCATAAAACATCTACGTATCTGTGGAATTACCGTGTTGTATCTTTGTTAGTACCGTATTTTAAATTTGGTCAGGCTTCCACTTTTTCCATTCATTTGTTGGAGAATTTTTAGAACCCAAATCATCACGAGATTTATGAGTTAACGCCCACCTTCTTGATTTTCTATATTTATTTGTAAAGTTGGAATA
>CAYGPH010000066.1:4192-4974 GCA_964351815.1 uncultured Verrucomicrobiales bacterium
AGTGGTTTTTATTAAACCTTTTGCTTCAAGCTCTTTAAAAGTCAGCCCAGCTGTATTTTTGCTTACATTCATTTTTTCTGCGGCTTCTCGGCAAGACAAAGGAATCTTACCGTTATTAAAACCGTTATATCTTCTGGCTATATGTAGCCATAGCGCCTGAGCATTTGTAGATAAGGATTTCCATGCATTACTATCAATCAAATCGTGACGAACCATAATAAAATTTGGGTCACCTCGTCCTTTAGCCTTAGCATAACTTCCCATTTTTAAGCTCTATAAGTGCTAATTTTACCATCTATCCAATCTTGAATTTCCTGTTCAATCCAACCAACGGCTCTTCGACCTAAGGGAACTTGTTTAGGAAATGCATTGTCTTTAATAAGCGCGTATATTGTTGAACGAGGTAAACCTGTCATCTCGATAACCTGGGGTAAACGAAGAATTTTTTGTTTCATAATTTTGTACTCCTATGTTGTTTATGAAACATCATAAGGCACTAGATCTTCTCCCATATCTATATAGGGGAACCGATTCAGGAAAATTATTTATCTGTATTAATAGCTTGATTTGCCATTTCTTCTAAAAACCAAATTTGTTTTTGATCATTCAGCTCTCTGGTTTGTAAATATGACTTAACAATTGGATCTGACTTCGCTTCAGATATTTTATTCTCAATAGTTTTAGGGCTCGGGCCATTTTTAGATGATAAAAAGTTCTTCCACTCTAATTTTTCAGAGATTTTTTCAGCTACCTTGCCTTGTGTTCTAATATGCTCAGGTAGC
>CAYGPH010000067.1:0-1532 GCA_964351815.1 uncultured Verrucomicrobiales bacterium
CAGTTCTCTCTTGATTTTTTAAGATATAGCGACATAGAGCGTTTGCTTTCGACCCTAAGCGGACATTAACATCTCTAACTTAACTTCCTATAATCCCCTCTTATTGGAGGTGATAATCTGTAAGGGGTGGGGGGTATAACACAATAACCTATTTTCATAATTTTGTTGACAATTTCCGTAATTTCGGATATCTAACATCTTCTTTACGGATAAAAACATGACGAATAATAATTTAAAGATTGAAGGTGTGTTGGAAGATCAAACCGCCGTGGTTGGAAGCTTGTCGAGCGATGGTGTTGATAGGCCTGTAATAGTTTTACTGAATACAGCTAGGACTGATTATAAGAAAAGAAAAGCGGTTCAATTAGCAAAAGAGCAGGCACAAAAATCTTACATCCCACTTTCAGGAGAGGTAGAACAAAGTCTTACAGACGTTTTTAAAGCCCAAGCGGCAAATGAGATTATTGGGAGGATTCACGACCCACATGAAGTTTATCCAACTTTAGATACAATTTTAGAGCAAAGCGATGAAGGCCTAATCATATTAGATTGTTACGATAAAAGTTCTTTTTGGACTACCTTGAAAGCCCTAGACGTGTCTGATGAAGACTTGTTTCCATTGGCGGAACTTGAAGCATTTAAACAGAACGGAAGTACCGTAAATTCTAAAAAACCAATAGTAAAAGCCCATGAACTTTTACATTCTTTATCATTTCCTACAAACTTTTTTGGCAAATCGACGTTACATTATTTGCAGCGTGTTAGATCGGCTGTAAAGGTAAAAGCTCCATCGATATGCTTGCAAGACCAATTGATCTTGGCGTCATATAATCGTGATATTCAGCTTAACAATGGTGAAGGAGATTTTCATGACCAAAGAGTATTTAACTCATTGAGGAGGGGCGCGAAAATTAATGTCGCCCTAAAAAGATTGTTTAATCGTTCTGTAGGAAAAACAGTAGCTTTTGCGGCTAAAGTTAAACCTTATGCTACTAAAATGAATTGGCGCGCCAAACATGGCGATATGTCTGATCATAAGCATTCTGTATTAAATGGCTCTGAATTACTAGAACCGTTAATGATTTTTGAAGGAGATACGGAAGACCTCGTGGATAGATATTATCGTGAACGCTGGGGTATAGAAGATTTAGATAGAATTACACAATTAGAACCTGTTTTATCAGCAGAGTTAGTAGCGTTAACAAAAGCACAATTTAGGCAAGGAAACCATCGCCCTCCATATGACAATATGCTTATTGAATGCGACGTAACTTCAGGTGTTACGGGTAGCGATCATCAACAAGACTATTTCGTATTGTTACGCTTAGATAAAGATAATTTATTTGGGGAAGATACAGTCAATGTAAATGTATTTGCCAGTACAGAAAGAGAAGATGGTAGCGAAACACACTTTATTCATAGTGAAGAATTCACGTTCAACTTAAACGAAGACGGAAGCTTAAAATCAATCCATAGCTATTGCCGTAGGGAAGAAGAAGAACAAACTCTCGCTATGTTTAATGGTACCTATC
>CAYGPH010000067.1:1542-4958 GCA_964351815.1 uncultured Verrucomicrobiales bacterium
GCCCTAAATGTTATAGCAAGAATGAATGAACCTGATTTCGTAGAACATAAGGTCAAGCCACAGCGCGGCGTTCAAGCACATAAAAAGGGGCACTTCCCATATTTTGAAGCTGTTGATATACAAAACTTTAGTCCAGCTTCACGTTATGCCAGTTTTGATACTGATGGTAAAGTCAGCAATGGTGTAGCGCTACACCCTGTCAAAAGACACCAGAGAAGAATATTTGATAAGGACACTGGCGCTTTAAAAGAGGTTGTTACTGTTAAGGCGCATTTGCGTGGTTCTGCTTCTGTGGGAGTTCGGGCTAGAACTCATGATTTTAGTGGTTAACATATAGTGTCTTAGTACGGTCTTTTTATGATTTCTCACTTAAAGCATTTAATTGGCATTTTTAGAAGGGATGATCTTCCCTCTGTGTATCCTAGGCGGTATTCAGATTGGTTAGAAAGACCGTTATCTAAGCAGAACATAAAACATCCTAGTGATTTTTGGTTGGGTCGACGCATGGATAATGCATTTAAGCAATTGTCGTATAGCCCGAGCTTCAGCATATTGCTAGAGGATTGTCCGGCAATTGAAGATATTCCAGTATTTTTAGAAAGATTAAAAGGTAAGGCTGGTGAATATAATGTTATAGATCGTGAAGTAACTGTAAATGTTTCTGATCGACGATTAATGCAAGTATTTGCAGACCCTAAAGCATTTGCAATGACGATGGCACATGAATATCGTCATGCTTATCAATACTTAATGGGATTGAGGGGGGCGCGCGATCTTAATGCACTTAATGATGACCCTTTACTCGAAGAGTTATTAGGTGAGGCAGATGCTGTTGCTTTTGAAGCGAGAGTTTGCTGGGAGTTAGGTAAGGAAAAATCTTTTAGCACAGAGTGGATGATGTTTTCTGCTATGTATCCAAAAGTGGCAAAAGCTTTTAAGAAAGAAATGCGCTCTTCTCGCGATATGGAAGAAGCTACAACTCATGCATTAAAGGCATGGTTTTTAGATAATAGAAAAGTGAAATATTATAGTAAAAAATATTTGCGTGAACTTAAAGCACATATAGATGAAAGCCCATTTTCAAAAGCTTGGGAAGGATACTGGCGGAAAGCGGTAAAAGAATGGCAGGAAGCACAGCCTACGCTCATCACTTCAGGTGAACCTGAGAATGCTGTTAAACGTAATTTTTCGAGAGCCTCTCGAGGAAGTCCAAGAGAGCCTATTGAAGAACAAGAGCCTTCCTTACAATTTGCTGCGGGTGACTTAAGAGAACTTAGTGCAAGTTATTTCCTTCAAAATGTTCCTGATGATGTTTATGGCGAGATCTTAAAAACAAGAAGGGAACTATCGGATTACTCTTCAGACGTAAGTGTTCATAGCGCACGTCTCAGGGATAGAAAGTTTCAACCATTTTCGTAATATTGTTGGTATATCTTTTCTTTTTTAAGGCTTTGATTATTTAGCAAAACTGGCACATTACTGAAAAATGGATAGAATAAAAATCTATATTTATCAATGGCTTAGTGGTGTTTAAAATGGTCTACTTCCTGCTCCCGTAGGCAAGCTCCCTTATTATTCAATGTCTGCTATTGGCCGAGAGTGGCCGTATCCGACCCAAAGCGGACATTAATATCTCTAACTTAAGCCCCTATAACTTTTATTATCGGAGGTTATAATTATCATCTGCAGCCAAAATTATAAAAAAATGAAACTTTAAGAATTTACGTCAAAGACCAGTTGATCTCTGGCAGAGCGTCTGTGCACATCGGGGGGCATTTTGTTGATCTCCTTGCGAGTGTAATGGAGATCAGCTTGGGTTATTCAGGGTGGTGAGGGGTTGGTACTCATATGGTGATGTCTTAATAAAAGAAGAATTAGGCATAAATACAAAAGTATTGGGCAGGCTAAGATTCGCTCAATCATTGTATGATTTTATATATAATTACCTATTCCTCGCTTTGAAATTTTAATTAATGCATAGGAATGGGCAATAAAACCTATAAATTATGAGGTAAAAAATGAAAACATTAAAAATTCTAGGCTTAACAGCCGCAACGATAGGAGTATTGGTTATGGGATCACCATCGACATTCGCACAGGATTTATCCAATGGCGCGGATAATTTTTACAAAAGCGAACAAGTCAGCGCACAGAAGGTCACATTCAAAAATCAATATCAAATGAATGTGACCGGCAATCTGTTTATGCCAAAGGATGCTGATCCGAATACAAAATATCCTGCCATTATTGTTGGCCATCCAATGGGGGCAGTGAAAGAGCAAAGCTCAAATCTTTACGCGCAAAAACTGGCTGAACAAGGATTTATGACCTTGGCGATTGATTTATCATTCTGGGGTGAGAGCGAAGGTGAGGCGCGCAATAGCGTAGCGCCAGATATTTACTCCGAAGATTTTAGCGCCGCTGTTGATTATCTGGGAACGCGTGATTTTATTGATCGCGAGCGCATTGGTGTTCTCGGAATTTGTGGCAGTGGTAGCTTTGCCATTAGCGCGGCAAAAATTGATCCGCGCCTTAAAGCGATTGCAACGGTCAGCATGTATAATATGGGCGATGCCATGAGATATGGTTTGAATAAATCCCAAACTTTGGAGCAGCGTAAAGCTTTTCAAGCGCAGGCGGCTGAACAGCGCTATAAAGTGTTTGAGGGCGGCGAGAATGAATATGTTGGTGGCACAACCTTAGAGCTGACCGAAGAGACTGATCCTATTCAAAAGGAATTCTATGATTTCTACCGCACATCACGCGGTGAATTTATACCTGAGGGATCAACCAAGGAGAGAGCAACAAAACCAACGCTCAGCAGCGTGACTAAATTTAACAACTTTTATCCGTTTGTTGACATTGAAACAATTTCTCCGCGCCCCATGCTGTTTATTACAGGCGATCAAGCGCACTCCAAAGAGTTTAGTGAAGATGCCTATAAACGTGCGGCAGAACCTAAAGAACTCTACTATGTAGAAGGCGCTGGCCATGTTGATCTATATGACCGCACCGCGCTTATACCTTTTGCGAAGCTTGATGCGTTCTTCAAAGATAATTTGAAATAGGTGAAATTCTAATGATGAAACTGTGCCTGCCGATATTGATAGCCCTATTTCTTTTCGTATCGCTATTGAATTGGCAGGCGCACGCCGAGGATAAGTCCATGATGATAAAATTGAGTTTTGATAACAATAAGGAAGTTTTAGCGGTTTTGGATGACAATCCAACGGCAAAAGATTTTATGGCTTTATTGCCTCTCACACTTGATATGCGAGATTTTGCGGGGACAGAAAAGGCCAGCAATGAACTGCCAAAACGTTTGAATATTGAAGAAAACCCTAAAGGTCATAAACCTGTCGCAGGCGAGCTTGCCTACTTCGCGCCATGGGGTAATCTGGCCATTTATTACAAAG
>CAYGPH010000068.1:0-4515 GCA_964351815.1 uncultured Verrucomicrobiales bacterium
TTAGCCTTATGATATAATTTTTATTTTAAAATGATAATTACTGAATACTCCAAAAGTTTAGTTTCATTTTTAAAAACTTATAAGGTGTTTTTTTCTTCCTTATTTCTTATTTTACTATTATCTGGGATCTCTTCATTGGACTCTTTGAAGGATAAAAGTACTTTTTTAGAAATACTTGATAATGAAGTAAATTGTTTAATTCTGTTACAAATTAGCCTTGTTGTTGATATTTGGCGATCTAAACTAACACAATTGGCTTTAGTTTTTTTAACTGCCATTGCGGTTGTTTTCCTTGTAAATTATTTATATATAAATTACTTCAACCTTGATTTTAAGATTCTTAATTATATGGCCTATGAGCATGGGCCTTATATTATTTTTTCTTTAATGTTCTTTATGGCTGCGATTCCATCAAGTTCGAATCCACCTTCTTTAGAACTACTAAGGTCTGCCTTTTCCCTTTTCATTGCACTTCTAGTTTTCTATGTATGTTGGTTTTTGTGTCAAATAACACCTTATAATTATTTTTCTGATAGAACACTATTGTCAATAGGGCATATAGCAACATTGTTTGTAGCTTTAAGTGCTTTCATATCATTTCATTTTTTTTTCAAAGCGATTATACCAAAAATTTTACAATTTCTTTGCATTTCGTCTACTTTGATTTATGTGTTTTACTTATATGTTACTATTTTTTTAGCACTGCTTGGCAATTCAACGTATTTATCGCTTACAGACACAATAAAAATTTTTGGCTTTAAATCTTCTGGTTTATGGGTTTTACTCATAGCAAGTACTCTAACATGCTTGATTAGTAAATATTCTGAAATTGATTTTATAAAAGCCCTAGGTAAATATATTTTTTACCCAGTTTTACTGGCAGCTTTAGGTATAATATTTTTTCTATTGAACAATATCAGCGCAAGTACTTTTAACTACAGTGATTATATCTTCATTTATGTTTCAATTGTTAGTTTGTTACTTTTATTTGGTTTAGTTACAGGCTTAGATAAATATAAAATATATTATCTATGTATGGCTTTTGTTTTGCTGAGTGTCCCATTCTCACCATTAAAATCAGGCTATGTGGTGAGTAAAGTTAGAAAGAATCATCTTGTTCAGGTTTTGACTACCCATAACATAATAGATACTAATCTTAAAATCATCCAAGGAAAGCATAAGGTTAAAAAAAATAAAGATAGAATTTTTTTGCCTCATGCAAGTAAAACAATAAATTTTTTATACGATTACTTTGGCGCTGAAAGTTTAAAGTTTCTCTTTTCTGATAAGGAATGGGAGCAAATATCTTTGATTAAAAATCGTTTAGACAAACTGTATATGATCTATTTTTATCTGGGTATTCAGCATTCTGTGGGTTCGTAGGTTTGTAACCTATAAAATTTCACGCTTCCCCTGGTGATTAGGTGGACTTACCACACCTTTTTCTTCCATTAAATCGACAATGCGTGCAGCCCGATTATAACCAATGGAAAAACGCCGTTGAATAAAGCTTGTAGATACCTTACCTTCTTCGCGAATCATAGATACCGCTTTGGCATATATGGCATCGCCATTACTATCGTCACTAGATGATAAACTATCCAATTCTTCTGTGTCAACGGTAACATCTTCAATATAATCTGGCTTTCCTTGGGTTTTAATATATTTTACAACAGCTTCCACATCATTATCTTTTGTGAATGCACCATGCACACGTTTTATACGCCCTCCACCTGTCATGAATAACATATCACCTTGACCTAAAAGCTGTTCTGCGCCCTGTTCCCCTAAGATAGTTCGACTGTCAATACGTGATGTAACCTGAAAACTTATACGTGTGGGAAAATTAGCTTTAATCGTGCCAGTGATCACATCTACCGATGGACGCTGGGTTGCCATGATTAAATGAATACCAGCTGCACGTGCCATTTGCGCCAAGCGTTGTACCGCAGCCTCTACTTCTTTACCTGCTACTAACATTAAGTCTGCCATTTCATCGATTACTACAACTATTAATGGTAGTGGGGTCATATCAAGCTGCTGATCTTCAAAAGTTGCTTGGCCGGTTTCACTGTCAAAGCCAGTTTGTACGCGTCTGGTAAGTTTTTCTCCCTTATCCAAGGTATCTTTTAAACGCTTATTGTAACCTTGAATATTACGGACCCCAAGCTGAGAAATTTTGCGATAACGATTTTCCATTTCTTTCACGGCCCATTTTAGGGCAACAATAGCTTTCTTGGGTTCAGTTACAACCGGTGTTAAAAGGTGCGGTATATCATTATATACCGAAAGTTCTAGCATTTTAGGGTCTATCATGATGAAGCGGCATTGCTCAGGGGGCAAAGCATATAACAGAGATAATATCATGGCATTAACCCCTACAGATTTACCAGAACCTGTTGTACCAGCCACCAACAAGTGTGGCATTTTGGCTAAATCAGCAACAACAGCTTTACCAATAATATTTTTTCCCAAAATAATAGGCAGACTCGCGCCCGATTGTAAGTAAGCACTCTGGCTTAAAAGATCCCGTAAAAAAACTGTTTGTCGTTTTTCATTAGGCATTTCAATTCCGATAACGTTTTGTCCTGGAACAGTAGCAATCCGCACTGAAATGGCGCTCATGGATCTCGCAATATCATCGGCAAGACCAACGACACGTGATGTTTTAATTCCAGGTGCAGGCTTTAATTCAAAAGTTGTAACCACAGGGCCGGATTGAATACTTGTGATTTCCCCTTGAACACCAAATTCACTTAGTACTTGAACAAGCTTTTCTGCTTGTGCTTGCAACTCTTTTTCAGGAATTATCACAGCCTTTATATGTTGCTTTTCAATTAAATCTAGGGAAGGGAGAAGGTAACCTTCCTGGCTTTTATCAAAACCTATAATTGATGTTTGGTGCAGCTTTTTCTTTGCCTTTGTTTTCTCTGCAAATTCAAGACTAGCATCTTCTTCATTGGCTAAAAGTTCAGACCTTTTTGTCTCTTCAGCTAGGATGGGTTTTAAGATTTGACCCTGATGCTTTTTCCAAAAATCATCTGCGCGCCGCTTTGACCTTCCAACAAAACTAAATATTTTTAGTACTTGGCTGTAACCAATTCCAAAGCCATAGGTAAAGCAAAAAACTCCTGTAGTTAAGAGTGCTAAATTAACTTCTGGCCACCAGTGATGGGTGAAAAATAGATTTAATATTTTTAACCACTGATCATGAATCAAAAAACCCAGTAAACCTGTTAATGGAAAGTTATCTTGTTTTTCAAAAAAACTTAAACTTAAAAAAAGCATAATGAGACCTGAGTAAGCAGAAACATACCTTACCCAATGGACCTTTGGTGCTAAGTTTAAAACACAAAAAAAATGGCTAAGTGCTAACAAAAGTAGGGTAAAAATCATTATCCCAAAGGTTTGTGTAAGAAATTCTGCTGTACTCGCAGCATTAAACCCTAAAACATGTTTTAGCTCTGGATTATGGGTAAAAATAGAATTTGCTAAGGGGTTATGCAAAACAACTGCTAGAAAAAAATAAATGCAACTAAGCAGCCCGATAATTGCCGTTAGCTTTTTGGCATAGTTTTTGAAAAACCATAACAAATATTCTTTTAACATGACGCACGAAAATACTTTTTCTTACCATATCAAAGGCGACCATAATCAAGCAATGTTTTCTTGAAGAATGTTAGAGCTCAAATAATATTGGGGAACACAATGGCTATTTTTTACTTCAATTTCATGCGTATATATCATATGGTGTCTTTGACTAATTAAAAGTGAACCTCCAATGCTAAAATATGTGTTTTTGCTTGTGGTGCTAAACCTTACATATAACCATGCAGCTTCAGTTTCCATTAATGAAACAAACCCCACAGCTATTATTCGGCAATCAATACAAACAACCTTAGGGGAAAACTGTAGTTCTGGTGATGTGTTGTGTAGTTATCTTAATCATATTTTTCATTTAACAGAGACTTCAAGTGAAATTATGGAAGCACAGCTGTGGCAGCTAAGCGGTTATCAAACTGATCGACAACACAATATATGGCAAGCACAAGCTTTAGGCTTATCTTTTTTGCAGCAAAAGAAAGATGGTTTTCTTACTGCAACTATTGATGATGTGATTGAAACTATTATTATTCCCCTCAGGGCTTATTTATTGCTTTTTTTATCTGAAGAGCCTTTTCTCATGAGTAAGAACCTGCATGACATTAAAGTATTAACCTTTTCTTACAAAGGTTTGATCAAGCTTGAAGCAAGTGTCTTTGCAGGATTCACAAGCCTTAAAAAGCTTGATCTTAGTCACAACGGGCTATCTGGCCTAAGTTCAGAAACCTTTACTGGCTTTACAAGCCTTGAAAGTATCGATCTTAGCTTTAATAAATTAACAGATTTAGACCCAGAAACCTTAGCCGGCCTTACAAGCCTTAAACGTCTGAATCTTAGTCGCAACGGGCTATCAGGCTTAAGTTCAGAAACCTTTACTGGCTTTACAAGCCTTGAAAGTATCGATCTTAGCTT
>CAYGPH010000069.1:0-4498 GCA_964351815.1 uncultured Verrucomicrobiales bacterium
AAAAAAACCCGTTAGCGCTGAAGTTACTGAAACAACCCATGAAGCTATGCTTAAACAGGCAAAGGAACTGCGGGCCATATCTAAGCATGTGGTTATTAAGTTACCAATTACCCTTGAAGGCTTGAAAACCTGCTACCAATTAAGTAAGGATCATATTCCAACGAATTTAACCTTATGTTTTTGTGAAAACCAAGCGCTTATGGCTGCTAAGGCTGGTGCAACATATGTTTCTCCATTTATTGGAAGGCTTGAAGACAATGGCCAAAAAGGTTTGAAATTAATTGATCGTATTCGTACTACCTACGATAATTACAATTTTCCAACAAAAATTCTTGCAGCTTCAATTCGTGGTACAGAACATGTGCAAAAGGTTTCCTATTTAGGTGCCGATGTTGCAACTATTCCGCCTAGTTTACTTGATGAAATGGTTTATCACCCCCTGACAAACAAAGGTTTAGAAAAATTTTTGAACGATTGGCGCCAAAGTCAGAGTTAGGTTATCTTCTTAGTTGCAAAAGCTCATGGTATAGCCTATCAAGACTTAGATTAGACTTTTTATATTGTTAATTTGGATAGGTTAACACCTTCACCTTCAGGCGGGTTAGTACCGATACTTTTTTTCATATGCAACATAATCTTTATTTAATGCAAAAAATTATCCTGTGGAATTCATGATAATTCGAGTAAATCAACCACCTTCCCACAGAAAACAAACGCTCCAATCACTTCTTAATCTTATTCGCCTTTATTCAGAATACGAATTACAAGAATTCTTACAACGATTCCCAAACAAAGTCAAAACCCCATTACAATTCCAATAATTACCATCACCATTTGGTACCTTATTATAAACAATCCCCCCTCCACAATCCTTACAGACCGCGGTATTCCCCGATACACAATATGATTCATCGTCCTCACAATGAAATAGATTAGAATTGTCGGTATAACACTCCATCAGCCACGATCCCCCAGGTCTATTCACTTTTTTATCCGCTGGCCCACCGGCACGCAACCCAAACCCCGAACTCACACAAACAACAAAGGTAAGCGCTATTAGCGCGCGTTTTGTAAGTAGTTTAAACATAGGTTAGTCTCCCATAAAACATGACATCAGCTTGGCAGATGGGGCTCGTCCCCAGTCCACCTTTTCCTGATGTCGGTTAAAATACCAAAAGGTTCTAGGTTCAGGCTTAGGCCGCGTTCCAGTTGTGCTCTCAGGTGCGTCAGTACCGATACCTGTTTTCGTTTGGTCATCGGTACTGGTTTCGCTTCGGTCTGCAAAGGCATTTGCTTTCGCCTGCTGCAGAATCTCGTTTTTTAAGTCTTCAATTGTTACAACGGGCAGATCTTTTAAACCGCCCTTAACCCATGCCTCAAATCGCCTTAGGTAGGCCGCCACAGATTTCTCTCCTTGCGCTGAGCGCCGGCGTGCCTGGTCCCGCAATATCTCTCAAATTTATCTTAAATACGACAATTAATTAATCACCCCTCAATTTTTTATATTCAGCTATATCTTTTTTCGAAGGCTGATAGCAGACAAAAAACCCTTGCTCCCATTTCGCATATTCTTTATTTTTGCATATTGGAACGTAATTAAAAAATTCTCCTTGAACGTCACCAACACACTTCACTCGATCACCACCTCGACAACCCACACTGTCTCCCACATAGCACTTTTTACCAGGAAAAGACCCTTGTCCACTGGGCCACTCAATAGGCAAAGACTCACACAACTTCTGCCACATTCCACCTGGCATATCATTTAAATTTCCCAATACGTCATGGTGATGATGGTGATGCTTTTTTGCACTTAATCCGAACCCCCAACCCACACAAACAACAAGGGTAAGCGCTAAGATCGCGCGTTTTGTAAATAATTTAAACATAGGTTAATCTCCCATAAAAAATGACATCCGCTTGGCAGGCGGGGCTCATCCCCGGTCCACTTTTTGACTTCTGTCGGTTAAAATACCAAAGGCATCTGGGTTGGGGCTTTGGCCGCGCTCCAGTTGTGCCTTCAGGCGCGTCAGTACAGATACCTGTTTTCGCTTAGTTATCGGTACTGGTTTCGCTTTCGGTCTGCAAAGGCATTGACCCATTAAATAAATACGTAATATTATATCATTATCGCACCTTCCATGCTGATAACGCATCAACATCACAAACCGCGAACCCTTTAATCTCAGTAGATTTTTTTGTGTTAACCGCACCCCAAGCAAATTCAACACCGTCCGGGTTAAATTCTTTATATGGCTCTAGGCAGGCCCGACACCTACTTGTACAATTCTTAATCACATTTGGAGCTTGCCTACATCCATTATGACAATGCTCATAATTCGTTTGTTTATACACCGTTAAAGCCCCCCTCGTATGCGTCGAATACACGTGTTTTTTCGCGTCTAAGTTGAACCCCACACTCGCAAACACAACAAGGGTTAGCGCTAAGAGCGCGCGTTTTGTATATAATTTAAACATAGGTTAATCTCCCATAAAAAATGACATCCGCTTGGCAGGCGGGGCTCATCCCCGGTCCACCTTTTGACTTCTGTCGGTTAAAATACCAAAGGCAGTTTGATTCGGGCTTATACCCCGTTCCAGTTGTGCATTCAGGCGCGTCAGTACTGAAAGCTGTCCACGGCCCTCTTTCCTAAAATACTCACATCCTGTGTTATGGTTCCAAAACGTCTCCATCAACCACCCTTTAATCAACGCAAAATAGTTGCAACAATTTATAACAATAATATATGGTAAAGTTATAAAAAAACTGTTAACGAGGATTGAAGGTTACAGAAATTTAACCGCTTTAGCTTACTGTATGCAGTGGTCTTATTATTGCTAAAAAATCTCACAGACGAGTGGCGGAGAATACCGCCTTAATACGCAGCTTTACGCGCAGTTGATCCAGCGACGAAATATTTCATCAGTTCCAACTGCATTGAACGGCTTAAATTACATTGCTTTACTTACATTTCAACATCCTAACTTTTTAAATGTTAGGTGTCAGCCCCTTATTTTTTTAATCATAAATGCGCCTAATACCCTTTAAAAACTTGCTTGTAGCCTAATGCGTTAACTATTTGTTAACTTCTATTACTAAGTCGTTAACAATAGATTTTAAAAAGAACCATACTATGAAAATTTTATTTTTAAAGTTACTTTTTTTTGCTACGTGCACATGGGTTGTTTATGCGGGGGGTGGGTACCATCCTTCTTCTAAATACAATCTTTTAAAGAATGATTCTTTGGACTCCAGTATATCATCCTATAGCAGCAACGGTTTATCGGATTCAACGAGCTCGTATGAAAGTGAAAAAGAAGTTGCACAAGACTATTATTTAAAAGGAAGAGACAGTGAAGAAGTTAATATAATTGTGCTTGATGCTGGCGGTGTGCGTACGGCCGGAAGCTTAATTATTCTTGAAACACTGTTAAACCAATCAAATAAATCTTTCCAAGGTGTCTTTGATCTGGCTGGTGGAGCATCTATGGGTGGAGTTTTGGTTGCGAACTTGTCTGTAAACAAATCCCTAGGCCTCCCACAAGAACAGTTACTAGAAACATGGGAAGCATTTCACAAATTATCTATGGAGATGTATGGAAAAAAATCTTGGGTACAAAAGCAAGGACAAAGCCTAAGGATGCATTTTAAAGGCTACAGGCAAAGCCGTGAACGCTTAGATGATCTAAATACAAGGTTATTTGGAGATACAAGCTTACAAAACATGGATTTACCAGTTGTAATAACAGCCGTTGCCCCTATGTTACATGGTCAAGTCGAACAGGTAATTTTTAGTAGTCACGGTGCGGTATATTCGCCAATGCATAAGGATTATTATTTACGCGACATATGTAGCGCAGCCCTTTCAAAATTATCATTTTTTCCAGCAAAACATATAAGGCCGTGCCTTGATACTGAACAGGGCTTAACAACAGCAATGTTTGATAGCTCTATTCTGGGAGGCAATATTACCGATATTGTTCTGGAAGAAGCAAAAAAGCTATATCCACACAAGAAAATTAATCTTTTTTCCATAGGCACAGGTTACATTGATCATAAACCTACAAGCCCAAGAAAAAAGGTAAGTGATTTCGAATTGTCAACATCGGCTATGCATATGGTTCAAAACACTTTCACCGATAAAGTTCATGCAAGTATGCAACACAAAAGCAGCAATGATAAGAATTTAAATTACTTGCGTTTTAACTTCCCTGTTCCAGAACAATATTTTGCTGAGGATGATATACAAAATATACCCCATGTAATTTCAGCGGCAAAAGCATTCCTTGAAGGGGATGAAGGCCACTGGTTGAGGGGCGAAGGTGTTAAGATACTAAAGAAAAGCTAACTGATGCATAATTTAATCGTTCAACCTACAATGAGTTAGGGTGATATAAAGCTATAAGTTACTTTGAATATTGGAAAAACTTGGTTGCGGGGGCAGGATTTGAACCTACGACCTTCAGGTTATGAGCCTGACGAGCTACCGGGCTGCTC
>CAYGPH010000070.1:0-4165 GCA_964351815.1 uncultured Verrucomicrobiales bacterium
TTATCTAATCCCGTGATTACCATAAAGTCCAGTCTCACTCTTAAGGCTTCTTCCAGGCGCTTCTTCCAACTCGGTGTCGCTTAAGTTGTACCAGTTTTGTAATATCAATGCCTTTAACATGGCTTTAGGACTGTAACCCTTGGGGCCATATTTTGTCCGACCAAGCTTACCCATGGTGACTTCTAAATTCGTCCAATCAATGATTTTAAAAACCCCGATCATTTGACTACCTTTACACCTTGAGGCTGCTTCTTCCACTAAAAATGACACCTGTTTTCTCTAAACTCTTTTTACAGCTTTAATCTAGTACTTTTATTGAACTTATGCAGCGGTCTTAATAGAACGCCCATTCAAGAGTGAAGTGCAACGGGTGGTGGCGTATTGAGTTCAGCAAAGAAGACCTCAAAGGGTGTTTTACAAAGGTCTCATTAGTAATAAAAAAAATTTCTTGAAATAACAGGAAAATATAATTATCTAATAAGGTGGTAAAAACATTAACAGATATTTATGTATAAAAAAACTTTCAAGATTTTAACTTTTTTCATTTTATGTGTTGTTACAAAAATTTTTAGTTCCGAAAACCCAGCAACTGGATTCCCAGTGAGAGTTACTTCGGAAGCAATAAAAATTATGTTTTCTGAATTTGATCATCTTACTCAAAGCGATAAGGATATTGCATACAGGTTAATTGATGAGGTGTATGAAAAATCACCAAGAGCCTTTGAGGTAACAAGTTTTGAAAAAGAAGGTAATGTCTTTACCGAAAGAAATATTTACGGAAAAAGCTTTTGCTTGAATCCAGAAATTTTGTATCAGGAAGCCTTATCATGCAAAGGTAAAACTATTATGGAGATAGGCGCATCAAGGGCTGAAATGAGTTTACTTCTTGGTCTTGCTGGTGCAGAAAAAGTTATTATAAATGATCTAAATTCCTGTGACTTACAAAAAGCATTAGAATGTGTTAAAAATTTTAGTGAATCATTAAGGTCTAAATTCAGTTTTAAGCGTGGAGATTGTCGTACACTGTTAAAAAAAATTGAAGAATCAAGCATTGATTTTTTAATTGCACGTAATGTAATTCATTATTTACTACCGTCGGAATATCCAGTTTTTTTAGGAAATGTGAATAAAGCTCTTAAACCTAGTGGAAGAATTTTTGTAACATCGGTTAATAACATAAATAACCCAATTTTTAAATTGGTGAAAAGTGATTACGACCCAGATGTAAAACTTCATAAAAGTTATCTGCTTGAAACTTACAACAAAAGTAATACCCGTTTTTTACAGTCTGTGGTGGCTTTAGAACCAACAAATGAACAGGTTGATATTACCTATTCGAGAACACAAGGCTTTTGCGTTTTTCCACGATCAGAAAAAGATGCTCGCTTTTACCCAAGTCCTGAAGATCAGTTAAAAAAAATTGAGGAAGAAATTACCAAAGACCCTTTTTCCTTTCGATCTAAAGCTTTAAAAAGTGCAGTTAGCCTATATAAAGAACAATTGTTAAACCCTGAGACAGGTACTTCATACTTCCGGCAAAGTAATGCTGTGTTTTTTTCGCCAGATAGTTTAGTAGAAATTTTTAATCGTGAATATTTTAATGTAGTTGAGAATGGTAGCTTTGATTGTAAAGGTCATAAAGTTAATGATGGTAAGGCTGAATGGAATCAGCTGTACTGTATCGCACAAAAAAAATGATAAAAGATTTTAATTTTTTTAAATCTTTATATAAAAAAAGATAAAATAAAAATGGGTCTTAATATCAAAATCCATTTCTATAAAATTCACGTATTTATAGAAGATTCATTAAAAATTCATGTTAAAACCAAATCATTACTTATGCTGTGGTCTTTTATTATATATAGTGTTAAAGACTAGTTGAGTTTTTCTAAAAATAAGGCTAGAAATTAATAAATTTAAATTTAAAAAAATAAAGGAACTGTTTCAATGGGTGACATAAATAATCAAGTAAAAGCAATTGTTGTTGAACATCTTGGTGTGGACGCTGATAAGGTAGTAGAAAGTGCAAGCTTTGTCGATGATCTTGGGGCTGATAGTTTAGACCAAGTTGAACTAGTGATGGCTTTTGAAGAAAAATTTGGCTGCGAAATTTCAGATGAAGAAGCTGAAAAATTAACAACCGTTGGCAAAGTTATTGAATATATTAACGAAAACAAATAACACATGAGGCGTGTAGTTGTTACAGGCCTTGGGTGCTTATCTCCTCTTGCCTACGGTATAGATAAAACTTGGCAATCCTTGTTAGAGGGAAAATCAGGTATAAAGCCTATTTCTGGCTTTGAAACCAGTGATCTTGCTACTAAAATTGCAGGAGAAATAAATGGTTCAGAAGATGGAGATTTTTTCACACCTGGATTTAATGAACTAGATTTCATTGATAAAAAAGATAAGAAAAAACTAGATAAGTTTATTCTCTATGCCATTGCTGCAGCTGATGAAGCCATTCGTGATTCGGGCTGGCAGCCTACAAAAAACCATGACCTTGAAGCTACAGGGGTTATGATTGGCTCAGGAATTGGTGGATTAAACTTTATTGATAAAAGTGCTATTGAGTTGGAACTAAAAGGCTCGCGTAGGGTTACACCATTTTTTATCCCTGGATCGCTTATCAATGAAGCATCAGGTTATGTCTCTATTCGTCATGGGTTCAAGGGACCAAATCATTCCGTTGTAACCGCTTGTGCAACCGGTGCCCATGCCATAGGTGATGCTGCACGCATGGTTATGCTAGGTGACGCTAATGTAATGATTGCTGGTGGCACGGAATCTAGTGTTGGTAGGCTTGGTATGGCCGGTTTTATTGCTTGCAAAGCAATGTCTACGAAATTTAATGATTCTCCAGAGAAAGCCTCACGTCCATGGGACAAAGATAGGGATGGCTTTGTTATGGGTGAAGGTGCTGGTATTGTTGTCTTAGAAGAATACGAGCATGCAAAAAAACGTGGTGCAAAAATCTATGCTGAAGTTGTTGGCTATGGTATGTCTGGCGATGCATATCATATTACGTCGCCCGCAGAAGATGGCGATGGCGCATTTAGAGCCATGCGTGCTGCTCTAAATAGGGCAAAAATAAATCCAGAAGAAATTGGCTATATTAACGCCCATGGAACATCTACTCCCTTAGGTGATATTATTGAAGTAAAAGCTATTAAACGCCTTTTTGAAAGTCATAGTAAAAATCTTGCTGTTTCTTCAACAAAATCGTCAATTGGGCATTTGCTTGGTGCTGCAGGCGCCATTGAAAGTATTTTTTCAATCAAAGCTATGCAAGATAGTATTGTTCCACCCACATTAAATCTTGATAATCCATCAGATGGATGCGACTTAAATTTTGTGCCGCATAAACCCCAGGAAAAGCGGCTAAACTATGTTATGTCCAATTCCTTTGGCTTTGGTGGAACGAATGCGTGCTTAATTTTTAAGAAAATTTAAGGGGCTGCACCTAGTAAGACCTTTTTATAACACTTAAAGGCTCATAATAATAAAACCACTGCATACAGTAAGCTAAAGCGGTTAAATTTCTGTAACCTTCAATCCTCGTTAACGTTTTTTTATAACTTTACCATATATTATTGTTATAAGTTACTGTAATACGTATTTTAAACCGACATCAGCAAAAGGTGGACCGGGGATGAGCCTCGCCTACTAAGCCGATGTCATCTTTTATGGGAGATTAACCTATGTTTAAACTACTTACAAAACGCGCACTAATAGCGCTAACCTTTGTTGTGTGTGTGGGTTCGGGGTTCAACTTAGACGCTAAAAAACACGTGTATTCGACGCATACGAAGGGGTTGCTTACGTTTTATAAACAAACGAATTATATGCATTGTCGTCATGGGTGTGAGCAAGCTCCAAATGTGATTAAACATTGTACAAGTAGGTGTCGGGCCTGCCTAGGGCCATTTAAAGATTCAAACCCGGACGGTATTGAGTTTGTTTGGGGTACGGTTGGTAAAAGGCATACTGGTGAGAATAAAGGGGAAGCGATTTGTGGTGCTAATGTGATAACAGCATTGAAGATGCGTAAACATCTATAACTAAAGTTACATAAAATGGTCATAATAAGATTTGCAGGAAAAGGTCATGTACTGATCCGCCAATTTTTCGTCTTAAGGCTTTTGCCTGCGCCCATTTTTTCTGA
>CAYGPH010000071.1:0-4139 GCA_964351815.1 uncultured Verrucomicrobiales bacterium
ACCCATGACAGGCAAAAATGCAAAATTCATCGCACAGAATATAGGTCTATTGTCCTCGCGCACGAGCACTGTTCTAGTGATTTTACTGCTGTCGACAGGCACGATCGCGTCTCTGCTTCTAATCGTGATATAAGAAAGGTTCTCGTTGTCTATTATCACCTGTTCACCCATAACGAACCCCGACTGAAGAACTATTGTTACCTGTACTGCATGTGACTGCGTCCAGTGGTCCCTTGCGATATCAAGAGCTTCGTTAATGGTAGCGACATCACCGCCGAAACCCACTGTGATTGTGACATATATAGAGAACATGGACAACAAAAAAAGGAAAAATGAAAAATGAACAACACAAAAACGATTGGTTTTTGTTTGGTTGTTGTGATGGTCATAGCGACAGCTGACACGAAACACGAAAACCGTTACGACAGGAACGAACAGACAGTAAAAACGGAATCAAGAAAACATATATACAAAGATGATACCAGCATAGCTATACCAACCAAGGAACCCCCCTGTACTCCTTCCATGTCATCCACAAAGAAGTTAATAAGAGGACTGATAACGAACAACATGGAAACCGGCGGCCAGTTGACATTGAACATGCATATCGACGACGATTTGCTTGATGTACTCGCTAAGGTTTCTAGTCCATCCCATCGTACTACCTACGATGAAATGGACGAAGTCGTGGGTATACTTATGAACGAATTTAAACGCGGCGTTGTTTTCACACGAACAGCTCCAGAAAGCGAGGTGGCCGACACGATAACCACACACGACGGTGTATCGTTACAACAGAAATTGTTGTATGTGTTGCTTCTAGCTTTGTGTTTCTTCTATCTAAAAACAGACATAAAACAAGGAGTGATCGTCACGATAGTGGCCTTGTTTGCCCGGGATTTAATAAACGAATTCAATTCGATGACCGCGATAATAGAAGGACGCAGAACAGTGGCCGTAAACAACGGCATACCGGAACACTGCGCCTCATCGCCTGGGTGGTTTTCCATTGTGTACTGGACCAGAGACAGTCAATCCGAATGCGACAAGTGGCACAGAGATGTGACTGCCACGAGTCCGAGTATAACAGAGTGTCTAGCAACAGTCTTAACTAACTGGGGGTCTGTACCAGTAAGAAGAGTGTCTGATTACACGAGCAAAGAAATGTATATGACCGACAAAATGTTGATGTGTTTATTCTTTTTGGCATTGGTTGCGCTCATGTTTCGCTTTATCAGCAAGAAAAAAACAAAAAACAGACAGAAAAAAACAACAAAAAAAATGTTAAAATAAAAACAACCAACTGCAAGACTTTTCGTCACTTCCTCTGTTTCTTGTGTTTCTTCTGTGCACGCGACACATAAAAAGCAAACACACCAAAATTCTCCATCTTTTTGGGGTATGAAGTACCATGCTCCGCGTTCAGCCATTCCGTCAACAACCCAATACCAAATCCATGGCCGCATACAACGGACCCCCCTTCGGTGTGTATCAGCGCTTCTCTCAGTCTCGACGCGCTTTCTTCCCTTGATTCGCTGTTGCTGTTTCTATAGAAATCGTAAGCATCAAAAAAATTGCTCTTGTCGTTGTTTTTCATTTCTCGGAAACGGTGATCCAGTACAACACGGTCTTTTGGGATCCCTAGTAAAGCAACAGCAGTGTCAATAGAGCGCTGCAGAGGAGAAGACGCGACAACGGTGATCGGGAGCACTTGAGTATACACAGACTGAAGCTGTTTGGCATCAGCTACCGCTTTGTCAGTGAGAAGCGTGTTATACTCTTCTGTTGATTTTGTCACATTGTGTGTGGCTTGTCCATGGCGAACCAGGTACCTGATGTTTTCTTTGTTGTATCCCGCAAGCGAGGATTTAAATTCATCTGCTGCGTTCTCTTTGTTTTCCATTACACTACTGGGGCTAAGGTAGCCAACAATGCGGATTTCTGTGCACGAGCGAGTCCTCATTTTGTATTTGGGTTGTTTGCTTTGTTGTTTGGAATATGATGCTTGTTGTGTGTCTGTTTGTTTCATTGCAGTAGTGTTTGTTGTTGTGGTTCATGTATACATCGAACGCACCAGTTAATTGCCCAAATAAACGGTGCGCGAATAGCTTGAAATAACCATCCACAAATCAAACTGGAGGGGTCGGTCATATTTTTTGTATTGAAAAATGGATGGTGCACAGACAGATCAAGTGCACTGGGTGAGTTCACCCAAAAAAAACAAAATTGATTGGTTAGTTGAATTTATGGTGCACCCAGTTTTTTTTACGCGCATCTAACTGTGTGTGTGTGTTTATTTTTTTGTCAGACAAAATCATATCATAATTCATACTTTCAAACAACAGCTCTACTTTAACAAACAACAATGGCTTCTGAGTCACCCAAAAAAGACACGTCCTCGCAGACAGAAGAGACAACCCTGACAAAGATGGGCATCGAATGCAAATACCAGATGGAGGCTCGTATTGTGTGTCATCCCAAACACAACCAGGGCAGAAAACCAGACGGGTGTGCTGGTGTCGACGTTTTAAAGTTCGTGACTGAAGAAACCAAAGACAAGAGGGTTCTTGTTGTCTGTGATCGTCCAGGAGTTGACGCGAATGAAAAGGAACTGCGTGAGTACGCAGAACTCATGTCCAAGATTGAGGCATCTGGATTGCGTGTTGACCATACGCTACAGGCTCTTCCCGCGGATCCCGACTTTAAGGTCCCTTTTGGGTTCTTGTCTTTTTGTGTTTACAACTCGGCAGCTGCGAGCGTCGTCCCACAGGGCCCTGTGTTTATTGGTCGCGGTGGTGGTTTTATTTTTACATACGATGAGAGTGGCAAGCCTGTTGTCATTGCCTGTCTGTCCCAAGTTGGACGTGACCGTTTCTGGGGAGACCTTGGAGGCGCGGTAGAGGCCGGGTGCAATCATCTTTCTCAGGCCATACAAGAGATAAAAGAAGAGACGCTGTGTGACAAGGTGTTTGACTTCATTGACGGCGTGTCTACGATATCGACGACATCAATCGCGAAAGCCAGAGGCGATGTCGGTGACTGCCACATGATATTTGGTTTTTTTACGCGTGAGAATGTCTACGTGGAAAGGAGCCGGGGTTGTCTGGTCCTTGTAGACAAGAAGACGCAAGTTAAAGCGATTCTGTCTCCACAGGAAAGCGAGATAATTGATCTGCGTTTCTTTACTCGCGAATGCCTCGAAAAGGAAGACCCCGAGACCGAAAAGATGCGCGCTTTCACTGGGGTGATGGATTGGGTGAACCAAAAAATCACCCCTGAACATGATCTTAAGAGTCTTCTTTCTAACAAGAAACAGAAGATCACACACGGGAAGAAGACGGTTTAAAGTTAAACGCTGGTCTTTTATTAATCCATACAAATAAAAAAAACTCTTTTTTTTTGCTCAGACTGTTCTTATTCTTCCCAGTAACAAGACAATGTGTTTTTCTGGTAGTCCGTTTTCCATACGCGTCTACCCCCGTCCGACTTGCACACACCACAGAACATCCGTTTTTCTGATAGCCGGTTTTCCTTGGCGTCGATATAGTTGTTGTCCATGCATACCATGCAAATGCTACCCAAACGAATACATGGTTCTTCTTCGCTTGTGTTGTATTCTTGGCAATAAAAAATGCCTTTGTGCTCGTTCGTAGGATGCCAATGAAAATTCAACTTGCCCGGGAAGTTCAGACCAATGACACATTCGTGGGTAAGAACCAATCTTCTCTGGTCGTCAAGGACATAAAACAAGACACTTGTGTCTGTCACAAACGCTGCTCGGTGGCCGCTGCTGTTGAACCCACACAGCCTTCCGTTGACAAAACTCGAAGACACCCGAGGCTCCCCGCTAGAATGGTAGAACCCGAACACGTGATACTTTGCGTACTTGTCAAATAGACGAACTTCTGCCCCGGTTGTTTTTCTTTCTTTGTCTGTCGTTACTATAATGCTGTCTTTAGCCCACGCGATCCCTGTTACCGTGTTCCCGGGAATTGAACCGCGTATCCTCCATTCGTCTTCTCTTCCCGCGGTCACAACCACATCCTCGTTAGTTCTACGCAGAACCAAACCTAACTCCCCCAGAACAGAAAACGCCACAGCATCAAACTTCAGCCATCCTATCCCCCGAAAACCAAATT
>CAYGPH010000072.1:0-3952 GCA_964351815.1 uncultured Verrucomicrobiales bacterium
CACCCTTTGAGGTCTTCTTTGCTCAACTCAATACGCCACCACCCGTTGCACTTCACTCTTGAATGGGCGTGACTATTAATTTATATAAACTGTCTTTTTTTAAATTTTATAGATAAGGTTTACTTGAATATTTGGCTATAATAATATTTTAAGTTATAATTAAATAAAATTTTATAATTTTTCTATGGCAAGCGATTCCTTACCCAAAAAAAAACAACACGATCAAACGAAAAATAATCCTGATAAAGATTCTAAACCTACACGACGTGACTTCTTAAGGCTTACCGCCACATCAGTTGGAGTCGTTGGTGTTGGCGCTGCCATTTGGCCTTTTATTGATAGCATGAATCCTGCAAAGGATACGGTAGCTGCATCTACAACTGAAGTAGATCTTAGCCAAATACCTGAAGGAGCATCAAAAACGGTTATGTGGCAAGGCAAGCCAGTTTTTGTGATGCATCGTTCAAAAAACGATATCATGTCCATGAAAGATATTTCCTTGAAAAAACTGATTGACCCCCAAACTGATAGTGAACGTTTTCCCATTAACCCCCAATGGTTAGTGGTAATAGGTATTTGTACTCACCTAGGATGTATTCCTACAGAGCGTAAATCTGTAAAAATGGCTGATAATGGTTGGCTTTGCGCATGCCATGGATCGGCGTACGATCTATCGGGCCGAGTAACAAAAGGCCCTGCGCCGCGTAACTTAGATGTACCACCCCACGTTATTAAAGATAAAACCTTAATTATAGGCTAAACATGCTTGAATGGATTGATAAACGCTTACCAATTATTAGTATCTTCCGTAAAGATCTAAAGGATTATCCTACACCAAAAAACTTAAATTACGCGTGGAATTTTGGCTCCCTTGCTGGAATTACCCTTGTAATTATGATTTTAAGTGGCATATTCCTGGCCATGCATTATGTACCCCATGTTGACCATGCCTTTGATAGCGTTGAACGTATTATGCGCGAAGTAAATGGTGGTTGGCTAATTCGCTATATCCACATGAATGGCGCATCTATGTTTTTTATTGTTGTATACATTCATATTTTCCGCGGGCTTTATTATGGTTCCTATAAAAATCCACGCGAACTTTTATGGATTCTAGGGGTAGTTATCATGCTAATGATGATGGCAATAGCCTTTATGGGTTACGTACTGCCATGGGGACAGATGAGCTTTTGGGGGGCCACGGTTATTACAAACCTTTTTTCTGCCTTCCCTTTTGGCGATGTTATAGTTGAATGGCTTTGGGGTGGATTTTCCGTAGACAACCCTACCCTAAACCGGTTTTTCGTGCTGCACTTCTTGTTTCCCTTTCTTTTAGTTGGTGTGATTTTACTGCATTTAGTATCACTCCATCAGTTTGGGTCCAACAACCCCACAGGTATTGAAGCAAAACCGAAAGATAAAATTCCTTTTCACCCTTATTACACGATTAAAGATTTGTATGGCCTGGGCATTTATCTGCTGGTTTTTAGTTTTTTTGTGTTTTTTGCCCCAAACTTTTTTGGTGAACCGGAAAACTACATTCCTGCAGACCCATTGGTTACCCCACCCCATATCGTACCTGAATGGTATTTTTTACCTTTTTACGCCATTTTACGCGCGATACCAAGCAAACTAGGCGGTGTACTTGTTATGTTTGCAGCCGTTGGTATTTTAGCTGTCTTACCATGGATTGATCGCCATAAGGTAAAAAGCGGTACCTACAGACCAATTTTTAAAAAGTTTTATTGGGTGTTTGTTGCTAATGTTTTTGTGCTTGGCTGGGTTGGTGGTCAACCGGCAGAGGGAATTTATGTATATATTTCCCAGGCTGCAACCTTATATTATTTTGTACATTTTTTAGTTTTATACCCTATCCTAAACAAATACGAAAATCCCCACCTTTTACCAAATGAGGCTTCATAAATGTTTAAAAATATACTTTTTTTAATTTTTTGCTTTGGGCTTATAAATGCTGCAAAAGTTGTTAAGCCGCCAAAACAAGAGTGGAATTTTTACGATCCTGCTGGCACCTTTGATCGTGCTGCCCTTCAAAGGGGTTTTCAGGTATACAAGGAAGTGTGTGCTAGTTGTCATGGCATAAAATATATTGCCTTTCGCCATTTAAAAGCTTTAGGGCTTAACGAAGGAGAAATCAAATCCCTAGCTGCAAGCTATGAAATAACCGATGGTCCAAATGATGATGGGGAAATGTTTCAAAGACCGGGATTAGCATCAGATTATCTACCAGAACCTTATACGAATGAAAAGCAGGCTCGTGCTGCAAATGGTGGTGCTTATCCACCTGATTTATCATTAATTATAAAGTCACGCATTGGTGGGGCAGATTACTTATATGGCCTATTAACTGGCTATACAAAACCTCCTGCAGATTTTGATTTACCTGAAGGTAAACATTACAATAAATATTATCCTGGTCATGCTATTTCCATGACCGCCCCCTTAAGTGATGATTTGGTAACCTATAACGATGATACAAAGCCAACCCTTAATCAAATGGCTCGTGATGTAACAACTTTCTTAGCATGGGCTGCGGAACCAGAACTTGAATCACGGAAAAGGGCTGGCATAAGTGTTCTGCTTTATCTCACTGTTATGACCGTCTTATTCTATTTTTTAATGCGTCGTATATGGGCTAAGGTAAAGAAATAAGAATGCATAAATATGTTTCTGTCAGCAGCAGCTTAGATTAAAGAAAAAAATGTTAGCTTAAACCCTTAAACGTTCTCACAGGGTTTCCCCTTTCCAATGAATTGTTTAATTGCCACCTAAGATTAACATGTTCTTCCACCTTAGAATTCCTTTTGGAACCTAATATTTGATAAAGCTTTGCCAACGCAAGTTTCTTGTTCATTAACTGCGAGCGTTCTTCCTGAGCTACTACACTAATACCCGATGGTTTGTGGGTTAAGCGCACGGCTGAATTGGTTTTGTTAACATGTTGGCCGCCAGGTCCTGAAGCTTTAAATGCTTCATAAAACAAATCATTTGAACATAGTGGTGTGATTTTATCATCTAATATAGGGAGTGTAAAAATCCCCACAAACCAGTTTTTACGCTTGCAGTTCTTGCGAAAGGGACTTTGAAAAACCCATTGAATTGTCCCTTCCCAGTGGGCAATAAAAGTATTCAAATTATTTCCTTCTACTAATAATAGAGCTTCAGAAATCGTTTCTGGTTTTTGCCCATCTGCTTTGCTAAGTACAGTAATTAATATATCTGCATTTTTTGCTTCTTCTATAAATTTTTCCATAACCAAACGTGCGGCAAGACAGCACTCTGCCGGCCCTGATCCTGCTGTTATTTGAACCCATATTTTATTCATTGCACGTTTTTTTTACTTTATATGTTATTAATGGTTTAAAAGTCGCAACAACTTTAATAAGTTTTGCATCAATAAGATCCTGAATAACCTGATCAATTTTTTTGTAAGCCTGGGGAGCCTCTTCAAATAATAAATCCGTATCTTCGCAAATAACTCTGCTGTTAAGTTCTGTTTTTAGTAAGGTGGCCTTTTTATAGTTCTTCAACTTTTCACGTGCATCAGTTCTTTTCCATTTTCTACCTGCTCCATGGGCTAATGTGCATGCTGTATATATACTAGTGCTTTCAAGGGGTTTTACTAAATAGCTTAAGTGACCGCGGGAACCTGGTATAACTGTTATGCCTTGGTCAGCCGGAGTTGCCCCCTTACGATGAATCCAGCAGCTTTTATTTTCATATTTTATAGGGCTTACCATATTATGCGTAATATCTAATAGTCGTTTAATAGAGTTAACATTCAAACAATTTAAAAATCTATGGGCTATAAGATTTCTATTTTCTTCAGCCCATTTAACTGCATGATTATGTTTTTTCATATATTCATCTGCTTCTTTATCAGATTGGCGTAAACCAATATGACCAAACTCATGGGTAAAGGTTTGCAAAATTT
>CAYGPH010000073.1:0-3927 GCA_964351815.1 uncultured Verrucomicrobiales bacterium
TTGAAAGATATAAAGTACTTTTCCTATAATATATGGGTATTACTAAGCAATATTTCAAGGGCAAGCAAGAAAATAGTATGGATCCTATTCTAATTTTTCAAATATTCATATCTTCTAATACTGAGCTTTCTATGGGTCGTGTTCCGGTGCCCTCTGAAAGATTTGTAAACCAATCAAGGCTACCTAAAACGGCAGCGCTTGATTGATAATCATCTGAAAAACTTGTGCCAATACTTTCTGTGTTAGTTGGTGTCTCTAAAAACATGAATGGACTGGCTGGTAGCTGCAGATTCCTATCTTGATGATCGTTATGCCTTTTTTGCAGGTTGTTCACCATGCTCTTTACCTTCTGCGCCTCTTTTAGCCGCTGCTTGCTTACAGGATCTTTTACAATACACTAAAATATTTCTAATATCTCTTTTAATACCAGCATATAGTTGCTTATCAGCGTAATTGGTTAACAAGAATTGTATTATGTTATCAGCATTACAGGCAGCATTAGCGTTATATGTTGTCTTTACTTTATCTATAACTAGGTCTCTACTGATAATATCTAATGAAGGGTCAATATCACATGGTATAGCTAGGTGAGCATCAAAATGCTCATTTATTTGCTTAATTTGCTTATCTGCGAATCCTATGATTAACCTATCCCATATACCTTGTTCTTTTTCTTCCATATACTTTCTAAACTTCTTCCAACTATGTTGTTTTTTACCTAAACGTGTAATTAAGAACTGCTTATAGGCAGTGTCCATTTCCTTATAGGTTTCAGGGTTCTTCATAGGTCTTCCTTTCGCTTTTCCGTCTTTCTTAGGAAACAACTTATTTATGGCTAATGTAATAGCCATAGATATGGGAGTAGGTGCACGCCCTTCACCATCCTCACCCCCTTTAGCAGCTGCTTTCTTACAGGATCGTTTATAACTCCATAAAATATCTCTAATATCTCTTTTAATACCAGCATATAGTTGCTTATCAGCGTAATTGGTTAACAAGAATTGTATTATGTTATCAGCATTACAGGCAGCATTAGCGTTATATGTTGTCTTTACTTTATCTATAACTAGGTCTCTACTGATAATATCTAATGAAGGGTTAATATCACATGGTATATCTAGGTGATTATCAAAGTGATTATATATTTGCTTAATTCGCTTATCTGTTATTTGTTTATCTGTGAATTCTTTGTTTAACCTATCCCATATACCTTGTTCTTCCATATACTTCTTAAACTCAGTCCAACTATGTTCTTCTTTACCTAAATGTGTAATTAAGAATTCCCTATAGGCAGTATCCATTTCCTTAAAGGCTTCAGGGTTCTTTATATGTCTTCCTCCAACGCTTCTGTCTTTCTCAGGAAATAAGTTTTGAATGTATAATGCAATAGCAGAATGTGTTGCATCTTTTAAGGAAATACCGTCAGCTGATGAAGCATCACCCTGGGGAGTATCATTATCTTCTTCCATAGGTATGGTTGACACTGTTGTTGCCACAGTTTCTAAAGATGAAGCAAGTAAAGGGTCGTGTGCTGGCAAATCACTCACATACAGGTTCAGGTTATCTAAAACACCTGTGCTTTGTGTTGGTAGAAGTAGTAAAGGGGCACTCATTGTTAAAGGAACATCAGGTAGTGTATCTAAATTAAAGAAGGATGGTGTAAAAGCTGATAATGACAGTATGTTGTTATCAACTAGGTCTTGAGGATTGTAAGATCGTGTTGACCGTTTTGCTAGTGGTTCACCATTATCTTCTTCAAAAGGTATGGTTGATGGTAGTGTTGCCATAGGTTCTAAAGATGTAGCAAGTAAAGGGTCGTGTGCTTGCCAATCGAACACATTCAGGTTCAGGTTATCTAAAACACTTGTACCCATGCTTTGTGTGATATCTGTTCGTTGATGAAAAGGATCACTCATCGCTAAGCTACCATTGAGTTGCACAAAATTAAGCGGATCATTATTACCCAATTCTGTATCCATAAGGGGTGACAAAAAAGGATCATCCCCTGCTAATAGGAGTGGGGGTAATGATAGAATTGATAACAATAGATATATTCTAAGCATGACTGTGTTGAAAGATATAAAGTACTTTTCCTATAATATATGGGTATTACTAAGCAATATTTCAAGGGCAAGCAAGAAAATAGTATGGATCCTATTCTAATTTTTCAAATATTCATATCTTCTAATACTGAGCTTTCTATGGGTCGTGTTCCGGTGCCCTCTGAAAGATTTGTAAACCAATCAAGGCTACCTAAAACGGCAGCGCTTGATTGATAATCATCTGAAAAACTTGTGCCAATACTTTCTGTGTTAGTTGGTGTCTCTAAAAACATGAATGGACTGGCTGGTAGCTGCAGATTCCTATCTTGATGATCGTTATGCCTTTTTTGCAGGTTGTTCACCATGCTCTTTACCTTCTGCGCCTCTTTTAGCCGCTGCTTGCTTACAGGATCTTTTACAATACACTAAAATATTTCTAATATCTCTTTTAATACCAGCATATAGTTGCTTATCAGCGTAATTGGTTAACAAGAATTGTATTATGTTATCAGCATTACAGGCAGCATTAGCGTTATATGTTGTCTTTACTTTATCTATAACTAGGTCTCTACTGATAATATCTAATGAAGGGTCAATATCACATGGTATAGCTAGGTGAGCATCAAAATGCTCATTTATTTGCTTAATTTGCTTATCTGCGAATCCTATGATTAACCTATCCCATATACCTTGTTCTTTTTCTTCCATATACTTTCTAAACTTCTTCCAACTATGTTGTTTTTTACCTAAACGTGTAATTAAGAACTGCTTATAGGCAGTGTCCATTTCCTTATAGGTTTCAGGGTTCTTCATAGGTCTTCCTTTCGCTTTTCCGTCTTTCTTAGGAAACAACTTATTTATGGCTAATGTAATAGCCATAGATATGGGAGTAGGTGCACGCCCTTCACCATCCTCACCCCCTTTAGCAGCTGCTTTCTTACAGGATCGTTTATAACTCCATAAAATATCTCTAATATCTCTTTTAATACCAGCATATAGTTGCTTATCAGCGTAATTGGTTAACAAGAATTGTATTATGTTATCAGCATTACAGGCAGCATTAGCGTTATATGTTGTCTTTACTTTATCTATAACTAGGTCTCTACTGATAATATCTAATGAAGGGTTAATATCACATGGTATATCTAGGTGATTATCAAAGTGATTATATATTTGCTTAATTCGCTTATCTGTTATTTGTTTATCTGTGAATTCTTTGTTTAACCTATCCCATATACCTTGTTCTTCCATATACTTCTTAAACTCAGTCCAACTATGTTCTTCTTTACCTAAATGTGTAATTAAGAATTCCCTATAGGCAGTATCCATTTCCTTAAAGGCTTCAGGGTTCTTTATATGTCTTCCTCCAACGCTTCTGTCTTTCTCAGGAAATAAGTTTTGAATGTATAATGCAATAGCAGAATGTGTTGCATCTTTTAAGGAAATACCGTCAGCTGATGAAGCATCACCCTGGGGAGTATCATTATCTTCTTCCATAGGTATGGTTGACACTGTTGTTGCCACAGTTTCTAAAGATGAAGCAAGTAAAGGGTCGTGTGCTGGCAAATCACTCACATACAGGTTCAGGTTATCTAAAACACCTGTGCTTTGTGTTGGTAGAAGTAGTAAAGGGGCACTCATTGTTAAAGGAACATCAGGTAGTGTATCTAAATTAAAGAAGGATGGTGTAAAAGCTGATAATGACAGTATGTTGTTATCAACTAGGTCTTGAGGATTGTAAGATCGTGTTGACCGTTTTGCTAGTGGTTCACCATTATCTTCTTCAAAAGGTATGGTTGATGGTAGTGTTGCCATAGGTTCTAAAGATGTAGCAAGTAAAGGGTCGTGTGCTTGCCAATCGAACACATTCAGGTTCAGGTTATCT
>CAYGPH010000074.1:0-3906 GCA_964351815.1 uncultured Verrucomicrobiales bacterium
CATCACATGTTGCACAACCAGAAACCCCAAAGCCTAAATATTTTTTCTCACTTTCAAGTCCAAGCCACTTTGCTTGGGCTCCCGTTGCAATAATAATTGCTTCAGCTTCATAGGTTTTTTCTTCTGTTTGTACCCTAAAAGGTTGCTTGGAAAAATCTACTGACTCAACGGTTTCATAACGAGTATCAGTACCCACATGTTTAGCTTGCCCTAACATTTGTTCCATTAACCATGGCCCTTGAATAGCATGCTCAAATCCGGGGTAATTTTCCACATCGGTGGTTATTGTTAGTTGACCACCTGGCTGTGGTCCAAGAAGTTGAATGGGTTTTAAATTTGCCCTGGCCGCATAAATAGCAGCCGTATAACCTGCAGGACCAGCACCAATAATGAGTAACTTCGTTTTTTCAACATTTGCCATTGTGAATTCATTCCTTTTCTATTTTTTTCTCTTAGAAGCGGCTTCAATAAGTTTAACAAACAATGGGTGAGGCTGAAACGGCCTTGATTTAAATTCAGGGTGATACTGGGCTGCTATGAAGTAAGGATGGTCTTTGTATTCTATAATTTCTGGAAGCAAACCATTTTCTGACATACCTGAAATCCAGTAGCCATGTTTTTCTAAGTCATCTTTGTAATGAACATTTACTTCATACCTATGTCGGTGGCGTTCATGAATTTCAGAACCACCATAAATTTTTTCTGCTAATGAACCCTTAGCTAAACGACATAAATGTGCACCTAACCGAAGGGTACCCCCCATGGTATCTTCCACATTGTACAGCTTTTTTTCTTCACTATTAGCCCATTCCTGAATAAGTGCCACTGCAGGTGTATCCGTAGGGCCAAATTCAGTGCTCGAAGCACTTTTAAGGCCAAGCACATTGCGAATGGCTTCAATGACCGTAAGCTGCATGCCAAGGCAAATGCCTAAGAATGGTAACTTGTTTAGGCGCGCATGGGAAATCGCCTTTAGCTTACCTTCCACGCCACGAGAACCAAAACCGCCAGGAACAATAAGGGCATCTAGTTTTAGAAGCTCAGATTCCAAGCTTTCTTCTTCAGCATCAAGCCAAATAATATTTGCTTTCACAAGGTTTTCAGTGGCAGCGTGCATTATGGCTTGATTGACTGATTTATAAGCATCTTGTAAGCCCATGTACTTACCCACCACGCCAATATTTAAAACATTCTTCGCGCTTTGAATTTGGCGATTTAAGCGTTGCCATGCTGTTAAATCAGGTGATGAATTAATATCTAGGGCGTTACAAACTGCTTTATCTAAACCTTCTTGATGGTATATTAAGGGGATTTCATAGATATTCTCTGCATCATTACCTTTAATTACATTTTCTACCTTAACGTTACAAAAATTTGCCAGTTTCTGGCAGATCTCATCATTTATTTCATAACTAGAACGACATAAAAGAACATCTGGCTGCAAGCCTAAACCTTGCAAAGCATGAACCGAATGTTGTGAAGGTTTTGTTTTAATCTCTCCGGCTGCCTTAATGTATGGTAAAAATGTTACATGAATCAACACGTGGTTTTTTTTACCAAGTTCATAGCGCATCTGACGAATAGCTTCAAAAAAAGGTAAACCTTCTATATCGCCTACCGTACCACCAACTTCACAGATCACGACATCCTTATGAGCACTTTCCTGGTACATGAACTGTTTAATATTATCAGTAATATGCGGAATCATTTGCACGGTTTGGCCCAGATAATCGCCAGCACGTTCTTTGGTTATAACATTTAAATAGATTTTTCCAGAGGAAATACTATCATAGCGTGTGCAACTTTGATTCGTAAAACGTTCGTAATGGCCTAAATCTAAATCCGTTTCGGCACCATCATCGGTCACAAAGACTTCCCCATGCTGGGTAGGATTCATCGTCCCTGGATCAACATTCAAATAGGGATCGAGTTTTCGGGTTGCAACCTTTAAACCTCGGGCTATTAAAAGTGCCGCTAGGGAGGCGCAAGCTAACCCTTTACCTAGGGATGAACTTACTCCACCAGTAACAAAAACATATTTGGTCATTAAGCTGCAGACTCGCCGTTAGCAGGTTCTTCTTGTGGTTTAGGGTTTTCAGTATTGCTAGGGGTATCGACAGGAGAAGATGGCGCAGAATTTACATAGCTTACACTTCGCTTCATTTCGTTACTAGTAAGTACTCCCATAAGTAAGCAGTTTGCCATAAAAATGGCCGCTAACACAGCTGTTGTTCGCGTAAGTAAGTTGGCCGTGCCCCTAGCGGAAAACATATTACCTTGGCCTCCACCAATTCCTAAGCCACCACCTTCACTGCGCTGCATTAAAATAACACCAATAAGTGCGATGGTTACAATTAGTTGAACAACTGTTAGTGTAATTATCATATGTATTTTCCTATATAATTTTTTTTCGTATTAGCGTGCACTTAAAACCATTATTATTTGGCGTTTGTCCAACTTAGGTGCATGATCAACCTTTGCTATTTCTTCAAACATATCGCGTACTTTAAGCAAAACTTGAAGCCCTAATTCATGATGAGAGACTTCTCGGCCGCGAAAGCGCATAACAAATTTTACTTTATTACCACCTTCTAAAAACACCCTAGCCTTACGGCATTTGACATCAAAATCATTGGTATCAATCATTGGGCGCATTTGTATTTCTTTAAGTTCAACAACTTTTTGTTTTTTCTTTGCTTCTACTTTTTTCTTCTGTTGTTCGTACTTATATTTGCCATAGTCAAGAATTTTGCAAACTGGCGGCTTTACGTTCGGTGAAATTTCGACAAGATCTAGGCCAGCTTCTATGGCCATTTCTAGAGCTTTTTTAATGTTAACAACACCTAACATTTCACCATCTTTATCGATTAATCTGACTTCGGGTGAGAGTATATCGGTATTTATCCTAGGCCCAGATGATTTTTTCACTTCAGGTCTATCGCGCGTTGGAGAGTTTATAACGGTCTTCAAACAATAATAATACTTAAAAAAATATCACGAATACCGCCTGTTGGTCTAGCAAAAAACTAATATATTCTTTTCATGCGAATAAAATAGATGAAACAATGTATGAAAATTGTTATATTACACATGTTGTTGGGTAATCGCTGGCTTTAAATATTTAATGTCAGAGGAAAGTCCGGGCTCCATGTGACAAGATGCTGGATAACGTCCAGCGGGTAGCAAGAAAACTGCTATCTAGGGAAAGTGCCGCAGAAACGATACCGCCTAGGATTTTTTTCTTATGGTAAGGGTGAAACGGGGTGGTAAGAGCACACCGTGGTGTTGGTAACAACATCAGCAAGGTAAACCCCATCTGGAGCAAGACCAAATAGGGACACAACAGGCTTTTTTAGCCTAAGGTGGGTTACGCACCGTGTCTGGGTAGGTTGCACGAGACAGCTGGTAACAGCTGTCCTAGAGGAATGATTACCCAAAACGTTATAAGGACGTTTGGACAGAACCCGGCTTATAGGCAACAAATTAAAGGAGGTAGTATTTCTACCTCCTTTAATTTTATAAGTAGATTTGTAGATTTGTTGCTTTTAAAGTTTTATAACTGAATCGTCACCAGAAATTATAGTGATTCAAAAGATTAAAAAATGAGATCTATGCAGCTGGTGCAGCTAAAGGTTTTTTGCCTAAATTTAAATATTTTTCAGCGCAGGCTGCTGAAATATCCACAGCAACGGAATCTGCACTACCTACTTGGCATTCTGCAGGTAATTCTTGGCCATTAATTAGCTTAATAGGTGCCTTAGGCAATTTTTTTAATCTTTCATTCCAATCTGCTTTTGCTTTTTTGTTTTTTGTTTTTTGCTTTTGTTGTTTTAATTTACTATCATAGCGTTGTTCAGCCATAGATTTCGCATCAGCACTATCAAACATGCTCATGTCTAGGGCAGT
>CAYGPH010000075.1:0-3735 GCA_964351815.1 uncultured Verrucomicrobiales bacterium
CCTAAATCATAGCGATTTTCAGCCATAGAATTCATTTTGGATTGTTCTAGGGCTGCTAGCTGGGCTTGATAGAAAGCTTGGGCTTCAGCTTGCTCTTGTGCTTTTTGTTGCATGAGTTGTTGCTGGTCTGCTATTAATTTTTGTTGAGCTAACCTATCTGATCGCTGTCTAGCTTTTTCAGCTGCCTGTTCTGGTAGTGTTTTTTCTAAACTAAATTGGTCTTGATTAAGGGAGTTCCCTAAATTTTCAACAAATGGATCAGATCCCTCATTTGGGAGAGTTTGTTTGTCAATAGAACTGACTGCCTGGTCTATAGTATCAACTTTGTACCCTGAGTTGTTAAATTCTCTGATAACCGTAGCAGGTGGAATTTTTCTAACATCAACGCCCATGCTATGGAAATAGTCAATAACTTTTTGACTATAATTATAAGGGTTACCTACAACAGGAGCCGCGGGAATTGTATATGTTTCAGGAGCAACCTTTGAAGCCATTAAATCTGGCGTAGGCCCTGGAACTGAGGGAATTGTGTATGTTTCGGGAGCTTCCTTACTAGCCATTAGGTCTGGTGCAGGCCCTGGAACTGAGGGAATTGTATATGTCTCTGGAGCTAACTTACCAGCCATTGGGTCTGGTGCAGGCCCTGGAACCGCAGGAATTGCATACGTTTCGGGAGCAACCTTACCAGCCATTAGGTCTGGTGCAGGCCCTGGAACTGAGGGAATTGTATATGTTTCAGGAGCCACCTTTGGAGTCCTTAAATCTGGCGCAGATCCTGGAACTGTAGGTATAGTACTTGCCTCTGGAAGTGCAGGTAAAGCTTGTGATTCTTTAATCTCTACCGGATTTTTTTGCAAACCTAAAGTATTTAGACTATTCGTTTGCACTTCCCTGGCAGATATAGCATTTACACCTGCTAAAAATATAAAAGATAAATACCGAGCTTTTAAAAACATAACCAACTTTTATTTATAAAACATACTTATGTCATTTTAAGCTAAGGAATATAAATAAATCGTTAATACAAAAAATAGAACATATTGTTTGCTAAGGCTCTTAATTACGTTAATATTTTTTAGTATTTAACATGGGTTATAATTTTGAGTAGCGCCTACAAAGCCACCCAGTGGACCATTGTGTTTGCCTTTTTATTGGTTGTTATAAAAGGGTTTGCTTGGCTCATAAGTGATTCAATCACTTTAATGGCGAATTTTGTTGATTCTGGGGTCGATTTTTTAGCATCTGCAATGAATTTTATTGTTGTGCGATACGCAAGAAAGCCAGCAACTAATAGTTTTCGCTTTGGCCATGGCAAAGCCGAGGCATTAGCGGGGTTGTTCCAATCTTGTTTAATATGCATAACCGGAGCCATAATTATTTATCAAGCAGTGTTTGATAACCAGCACACCCCATATACATCTGCTATATTACCCTTAAGTGTACTTATAATTTCTGCTTTTATTACCCTAACAATGATTATTGTGCAAAAAAAAGCTTTAGAAAAAAATTTTTCCCTAGCCGTTGAATCCGATTATTTACACTACCGAACGGATTTTATGATGAGCATAACCGGCATTATGGCTGTTTTTTTCCTGTATCAGTACAATTTTGTTTGGCTAGATCGCATAGCTGGGGGAATTATTGCCATGTACTTAATTTACGGTGCAACAAAAATTATTCGTTCTAGTATAGCAATTTTAATGGATAAGGAACTTGATAGTGAAGTTCGCGATCAAATTATTGAAATTATTAAAGCTAACCCAAAGGTAAAAGATTTTCACGATCTGCGCACCCGAAGTAATGGTATCAAGGAATTTGTGCAAGCCCATGTGGACGTTGACCCAAAACTTGATTTACTAAGTGCACACCATATTTCTGAAGAAATTACACGAGAAATCAAAAAAGTCTTGCCTAATGCCCAAGTTTTAATTCATCTTGACCCCTATGGATATGAACACTAAATAAATATATTATGCACCTAAACGCCCAAATACAGGCTGTAATTGAACTTATAGAAACAATTGTATGTGAAACTCAAGCACCTGCCGACAGTATCATGCAAAGCTACTTTCGAAACCGTCGATACATAGGCAGTAGTGATCGTAGGCACATTGGCAACTTAACCTATGGGGTTTTAAGGCAGCTAAACGGCTTGCAAGCCTGTTTTTCCAATGAACAATCACCAAGGTTATGGGTTCTTCAATATCTGCTAACCAATAATTTGTTGTCATTTGCTGACCTTGATAATCCTGAGGAGAATAAATTTTCTTTCATGCCCCCCACAACACCAGAAGTAAAAACGTTAAAAGATGCAAAACCCTTTCAAAAAAATTTGCTACCAAAAGTTTTGCAACAACATATGACAAACCAGGAGCTTATTGACGCTCTACATCAACAAGCACCTATGGATGTTCGGGTTAACTGCTTAAAAGCTAATCAGGATGATGTTTTCAAAACATTAAAAAAAGAAGAATACGATGTTTTAAAAACACCCTATTCTCCCGATGGTATTCGCTTTGCATCAAGGTTACCTTTAGAAAACCATCCCATGTGGAAAAATGGTACCCTTAGTGTTCAAGATGAAGGCGCTCAGCTTGCATCACTTTTATGCGACATCCATCCAAAACAAAAAGTACTAGATGCCTGTGCAGGCGCAGGTGGCAAAAGCTTAAATTTTGCGGCTCAAATGCAAAACACTGGTCAGCTTATTTTAAGTGACGTTTCAGCAAAACGCCTAGAACGGGCAAAAAGCCGTATTCGCACTGCGGGAATTAGTAACTATCAGATTCGCGTTCATGAAGATGAAAAGCCTTGGTATAAAAGGCAAAAAGCTACTTTTGACAGGGTAATACTGGATGTTCCTTGCTCTGGCACCGGCACATGGCGGCGTAAACCAGACCTAAAGTTTAAATTTTCAGCAATAATGTTGAAAAACTTGTTAAAAATTCAAGCAGAAATTCTAGAAACTTACAAAAAATTTGTAAAACCAGGTGGCTATTTGATCTATATTACCTGCTCTGTTCTTGTGGATGAAAATGAAAAACAAATAGAAAATTTTTTGCAGGCAAACACAGGCTTTACCCTTAAGCCAGCAAAAGAAATTTGGCAAAAACAAATTGCTAAAAACACACCCCTTGGGGTTGATACTTTTGCTAATCTTAGGCCCCACTTACATGGTTGCGATGGTTTTTTCGTAGCCATTCTTGAAAAACAGGATGAACAAGATAAGACCTCTACATGATTGATGGTTTTGTTATAGTTAGAACATAAAAAAGCATTGAAAGAAGTGTATAAAGACATTCACATACTTTATTATCTACAATCTTTACTAACGATATTTGCAAATATGCTGATGATTATCTAAAAAAATCATAGCAAAAACAAAATCATCACTTATGCAGGGGCCGCCTTACAGATTATTTTTAAACTTTCTCTTCCAACAAAATTTCCACCTCATGGTCTGTGCAGGGTTTAACTAGCATCTTATTTTTTTCATTGGCAAGAATTCTTCTAAGGGAAGTGCAACCTTGCAAAAAGTGATTTCCAATTGTTGTTAAGTTTTGAAGGGGTGAAAAATTTACAAACCTTAAGCTTTGACAATGAGATAAGAAGCTAAAATCTATAGTTTTAACGGAAACAAGCCCTGAAAAATCTACCCTGGTTAGATTATGGCAATCCTCCATACATTGAGACACAAAGATATCCAAAGGTTCAAGCACAGCAAAGCTGATTTTT
>CAYGPH010000076.1:0-3614 GCA_964351815.1 uncultured Verrucomicrobiales bacterium
TAAATGGGTACCATGAAGATTTCTTGGCAGTGTCATCTGGTTTTGCATTGGGATCTACAGGAGTGCTTTTAGAAGTACTTGAGCGATTAAATGGGTACCATGAAGATTTCTTGGCAGTGTCATCTGGTTTTGCATTGGGATCAGCCGATGTGTTGGTAGAAGTTTTAGAGCGCTTAAAAAGGTTCCACGAAGATTTTTTAGGTGTGTCATTCGGTTTAGCGTTGGAGTCAGCCGGAGTGTTTGCAGCAGTGCTAGAGCTTTTGAAACGGTTTAGGGGATTCCATGAAGATTTATTGGCAGTGTCATTCGGTTTTGCATTGGAGTTCTTAGGTTTGGTGGAACTTTTAAACCAACTGCTATAGGAACTTTTTTTCGATGTTGTCGATGGTTTTTTGCTTGGTGATGATTTTGAGCTACTAAACCAGCTTTTATAAGATGATGACGATGGGCTAGATTTTGTTGTTCCCGATTTCCCTGTTCCTGTTGTAGGTGCAGAACTACTACTAAACCAGGAAGCAGCAAGATGCTGGTTATTAAAAAGCAATAGGCAAATTATCAATAAAAATCGCACGCGAACCATTGTTTAAAATTTTTCTTGCAGTTTAGCAAAAAAGGTTTAAGAATTTCTAAATGACAAAATATTACCCAGGCTTATTTATTTCTTTTGAAGGTGGAGAGGGTGCAGGAAAAAGCACCCAAGTAAAAAACCTTGCCAGTTATTTTCAAAGCAAAAATATTCCCTATGTTTGCACACGTGAACCCGGTGGCACAAATGGAGCAGAAGATATACGCCAACTTTTGGTAACCGGCGATGCTAGTCGCTGGGACGATAAAACAGAACTATTGCTAATGTTAGCAGCTAGGGCAAACCATTTGCATGACTTGATTATTCCTGCTTTAAAAAATGGTGAATATGTTATTTGTGATCGTTTTTTTGATTCAACCTTGGCTTACCAGGGGTATGGACGTGGGATGGAAAAAAATACTATTTGTTCCCTACATGAACAACTTTTCCATAACATTCAACCGGATATAACCTTTATCCTAGATTTGCCTGCGGAAAATGGTTTGGACCGGGCAAAAAAACGATTGGTTAAATCAAACAATAATGAGGATCGTTTTGAATCAAATGACCTTGGCTTTCATCATAGGGTGCGTAAGGGTTTTTTAGCTATCGCAAGGAATAATCCTAACCGTTGTCATATTTTAAATGGCTTAGAGAATTCCGACGATATATTTGCTAAGATAAAATTAGTGATAGAAGAAAATAATTAACGTCTTATGAAAGTGTCCTCCCCTTGCCAAGCTATTTGTCGTTTAGAAGATGGCGTATGTATTGGTTGTGGGCGTTTAACCCATGAAATAGTGAATTGGGCACGTTTATCAGAGGTGGATCGCCTAAATTTTATGAACCATGCCGCAGAGCGTTTAAAAAATATGGTATCAAAAAATCAAAGTCCAAAGGACTTACCTGAACCAAAAATTGCATGACAATATTTTTTTGTATGCAAACTTTTTTATTAAGTCTGTATGACTTAAAGTATTATAAAGTTCCCCTTTGGCTAATCGCTATTTTTTTTGGCACTGCCATTTACTTGGCGCCAATAACATTAGGTTTTACCCTGTTTTTCCTTGCTTTTGCTTATGGCTTGCGAAGTTTTTTGAACATAAACTTATATACCGCAGATGCCATTGCTTTAAGTGCTTTTTGTGGCCAAATGAACAAGTTTGAAACTGTAGGTTTATTTCTTATAATCAGTGGGTGTTTAGCAATTTTCTTGCATATTTTTTTTAAAATAGAAAAACTACCTTTTATTTCTATACTTACGATTACATTTTTTTTCATTACTTTATTGGATAATAATTAGAACCTGTCTCGATGGATTTGCCTGAGAATCAAAGCAATAGCAGATAGTCGGCGGATATTTTCGCTGTAAATACACTTCTGTTCAAAATCTTTGGAAAGGTGTCTGGCCCAATGCAGCCAAGAAATTGTTTGTTCAACTACTTAATGGTTTGGGTTGAATAACAAATTCGCCTTTAATTTTTCTAGAAAATTCAAATTTTTGGGTATGAATTTTTTGAACAACCTCCTCAAAAAATCCTCTGTAGACTAGGGAAACCAATATTTTCTTCACCTTATTTCTGTAGTGATAAAATGATATGTGCCAGCACGGCACCCCCTTAGAATCGTGAATATTGGCCCGATGTGCCAGCACTTGGTGGGGAGGTTACCTTGCGTGTCCAGGACGATCTGCCACTTACGTCCCTTTACCTTTTCCTCCCCCATCAAAGCCGGATTGCTCGCCTTTGCCAGATGTTTTTTAAACTTGGTGCAGACAATTATAAATTTATTGACTTAAAAAGCTTACTACTTCATTAATATCTTCGATGGTGTTTAAAGTATTTAATTCTAGGATAGCGCTATTTAATTCATTTAAATCAAGTTTGTCAGCGTTCACCATAAATGCTAAGTCAGATAGATACACAGCTGTTTTTGAATTAAAGTTATTATTAATAAGGTACTTTAAAGGCTTTAATGGAATAGATTTTAACTGTACTTTGCCTGAACTACTGTCTTTTAGTACTCCATATTCACATATCACAGCATCAATATTACCTTTTTTAAGAGCCTCAAGTATCTCCTTGTCGTATGATCCAGGTTTAAATTTTTTCACATCTTTATCATTGAAATTAAAATAATTAGTCAGAAAATTTCCATAATCTGTATCTTCAATGCCAATCTTCAACTTAGAAGGTTCAGGAAAAAATTCTTTATCAGACTTTACAACAGCAACAATGTTGAAATCAGTCATAATAGATACAGTGAAATTGTGTTTTTTTGCACGCTGAGGTAACACAGTAACGGGACCAATGATAATATCAATTTCACCACTGCTAAGTGCTTTTTGTGCCTCTACAACACTTTGATAAGCCTTAGAAAAAACTTCTTTATATCCAAGTTTTTGCTTTATTTTTGTCCAAAGATCAACCATTGTACCTTTGAAATCATTTTTTTTATCAACTTTTGAGACAAAAGGAGCATAAGTAAGATAGCCAACTTTAACATCACCTCCAGCATATGACGATGAGGCGATAAATAGTGTTAGAAAAAGTATTTTGATAAATTTCATGATAAAATTTAATTAAGTTTACATATATATCCTTACTAATAATTTTTTTTTTGTAAATGCATATATTGTACATGCATAAGTTCATATGGAATGAGACAGTATTGAGGTCTCGGATAAGGTATTTTCAAGATACTCCATGGGAGTTAACCCTTTCAAGTTTTTATGTGGTCTGTAGGTGTTGTATTTATACAAAGCTTTGGTGAGAGACGCTTGCATGCCGCGAACAGAATCCTCTAGGGTTGGTAGATTGTAAAACTCTTCACGAAAGGTGCGGTTGCCACGCTCCACCCTGCCGTTATATTGGGGTTTAGCACGGAAATAGAACCTTCAGAGAAGATTTCTATGATGCTGAAACCTTCATCCCAGGGGTCCGTAACAAAGGTAACACTGCAGCTCTAAAAAGCTACTCTTAAGTATAATATAGTAATAGTCATATAGTTTGGTTATAATTTAGGGAAAATTTTAGATTGTGTGTGATTA
>CAYGPH010000077.1:0-3491 GCA_964351815.1 uncultured Verrucomicrobiales bacterium
TGCAACTGTTCCAAGACGATGGAGGTTTTGAAACCTATATACAAAGACATCTCTCTGCCGTTTGGTGGAAATGGTTCTGGTAAGTGCGTAGTTTTAATTAGTGTGTATTAGGAAAATCTTAAACATTTAACTCTAGAATCATTGTAAGCAAAGTGTTCTAGTAAAGATTCCATAATAAATTCTGATAAAAAGATTTCTATTAAGCTTAAGTGGCTTATTGCCGTTGGTATAATCTTAAATTTTATTTCTGCTGCAAGCCAAACCCAAGCAGAGGTTACAGCACATGATATTGAACTAAAGGATTTTGGCATCTGTCAGCGCATAACAAATATTGGTGTTAGATCCTCTGATCTTTACCCAGAACTAAGTTTTTTACCTGAAGCAGTGAACATTCACCCCTATAACCCCTTGGATACAGGAAAATCGGGCAGTATCGATGAAACTGTACCATTTTTTCCAATTGTAATAGCTCTAAAAGATGGTATTGAACACAGGGTTGTTCCAGATTCATTGAAACGGCAAGGCAAATATTCAAAGGATGTGCGGCTAATTTTAAATGTCCAAAGCAAACCCTGGAAAAATATTGATTTGCTTCTAAGGCCACATGGCTATAAACCTATGTTCACAGGCTCTAATAACAATTATATAACCGATGAAGTAACCGTGTGGCAAGATAATGATTGGGAAAACCCAATATTGCATCAACATAAGGCTTCTGTCCATATACATGGCAAGGTGGCATCTCCTAATAATATGGCCCTTAAAAAAATTACCGAACTACCCGTTGTTGGCTTATGGAGCTATATAAGCTATCAAGGGCAAGCAATATTGACCAGACACGTTTTAATTACAACCGCTGATAAGGACCGTATTCAGGACAATATTTTCAAATACAAAAATTTCAAAATAACAGATTTTAATGGTTTTTTTTCCTGCATAGCACCTGATACTGTTTCAACTTTTATTAAAAAACATGAAAGTTTGTAGGGTTAAAAAGGCTTTTTTTTAATTATATAACTTGTTTTTTTTAAAATATTGACTATATTGATTATTGATGAGTTTCTTAATTTTACTAAAATTTTAAAATACAACCGCTTTTTCAACAAAGCCTTTAAAAATGTTCCAAATAAATTTAAAGTGAATATTTCGTGTTTAAAGTTAAGAGTAAGCTTATAAGATAACTTTTGTCCTATGGGCGTCAAGACACTCTTCAATGAATAAAACACTTAAAGGAAAAAATAATATGAAAAATGGAACAGTAAAATGGTTTAATTCAACAAAAGGTTATGGATTTATCTCACCAGAAGATGGCACAAAAGATGTGTTTGTACACATAAGTGCAGTTGAAAAAGCTGGCATGAATCAGTTGAATGACGGCCAAAAAGTTTCTTACGAAATCGCCACAAGTAATGGCAAAAGCTCTGCTGTAAATATTCAAACGCAAGACGCTTAATTTTACGATTATTACGAATAGTTAATCATTAATAAGTAGTCGAGACGGCGCACGTATTATTGCGTGCGCTTTATTTACTGCAGTAGGTAGAAATATGAAAACATTTTCAGAAATGGATTTGCCTGAATCGCTTATCCATACGTTACAACACATGAAATTTCAAGAGCCGACGCAGATTCAAGTGGAAGCAATTCCCTTGGCGTTGCAGGGAAGAGATATTTTAGGTTCAGCACAAACAGGAACGGGAAAAACTGCAGCTTTTGGTATACCGTTAATTACCAAAATATTAAACAATCCAACAGCCGTAGCATTAGTTATAACGCCAACCCGAGAGCTTGCGACGCAAGTCATTGGTCAGCTTCAAATCATGATGGGTAAGCAATCCAAAATTAATACATCACTATTAATTGGTGGTGAACCTATGCCAAAACAGTTATCTAGATTGCGCCTACAACCACGCATTATTGTTGGTACCCCAGGGCGAATCAACGACCATTTAAAACGTGGAAGCTTAAGGCTTGATCAGGCAAATTTTTTAGTCCTAGATGAAACTGACCGTATGCTCGACATGGGATTCAGCGTTCAAATAAAACAAATTATTAAGTCTATGCATGCTGATCGGCAAACCTTATTATTTTCCGCAACTTTGCCTCAAGATATTGTGCAAATTGCTGAACAGTATTTAAGAAATCCGGCGCGGGTTGCTGTTAAATCTTCTAAGCCTTTAACCAACCATATTCCCCAGGATATGATCAATGTCAGCGAAGCAGAAAAATATGATACATTACTTGCTCAGCTTGATAAAAGACAAGGATCAATTATTTTGTTTGTTAAAACCAAACACGGTACAGAGAAAATGGCAATAAGGCTTGCAAAGCATGGCCATAGCACTAATGCGATACATGGTGATTTAAAACAAAACAAGCGTGCTAAAGTGATTTCTGCCTTTCGCGATCAAAAACACCGCATCCTTGTAGCAACTGATGTGGCCGCTCGCGGTTTAGATATTCCGCATATTGAGCATGTTATAAATTATGACATGCCCCAATGCCCAGAAGATTACGTTCACCGTATCGGAAGAACTGCAAGGGCAGGAGCCAAAGGAGAGGCTCTTAACCTCGTAACACCTGCAGATCAAAGCAAGTGGCGTATGATAGTGCAACTGCTTAATCCTGGTACACAACAGACATCATCTACGCCGTTTAAGAAAAGTAGAAATGATGGCGTAAAACCAATGCGCTCTAAGTCGCCTTCAGCTGGCAGATCAAGTAGACCTTACGGTGAAAAATCTGGTCCTTCTGATGCAAAGGGAACTTCCCCAGCTAATAAACCTTTTAAAAGAACATCTAAAGGTAAGTTTGTTGGCAAAAAAGCAGTAGGTTTCTAACTTTTTGTTAAAAACTATTAAAATAAGCACTCTTTAAAGGGTGCTTTTTTTATGATTTAAAATACGTTTCTAAAATTCGTAAGTGTTTCTTTAGGCGTTTCTTTGTCAAAAAACCTTACCTATAATCTATTCATGCTTATCCAGGTGATTGGGCGTAATTCGTTTCATTTTAGCAGGAAAATAATCAAAAAAATATTACCAAAAAGGGAAACTTATAACATATCTTTGGGATTAAACACCATTGTGAATTCCTTCCATTCCCCATATTTAGCTATTGGAAGGGGTAGTGGATTACAATCAGGATCTAAAACTGCACGCTTAGCACTTTCGGCAGCAATTTTATAAAAATTATCGCTTTTCATGCGCGCCTTATCAACGATGTTTGCTTGAATTACGGTACCATCTTTTTGCAGTTTAAGATCTAATTCAACAACTAAGTTTTTCGCATCCTTGGCTCCTGCTGGGAAAGACCAGCAAGGGCGAATCTTTTGCCGCACTGCATCTATGTCAGATGCCGTAATTGTTGGTGCTTGGTTTTCTACATCAGCCCCTGCTTCATCAATAATATCATCGAGGGTTGTTTCGTAGCTCTTTATTGTTTTATCAATAATATCATATAAGAATTTCATATTCTTTGTACTTTTTTAAGAT
>CAYGPH010000078.1:0-3402 GCA_964351815.1 uncultured Verrucomicrobiales bacterium
AAAAAAAATGTTATGAAATTACTAGCTCAAACTATAAATGTTGACTATTTTTGAATACATGGATCATGAACAAAAAATTCTAATTGTTGGAAATGGCGCCTGGGGTCGGGCTCTGCATCATATTTTTCATAAAAAAATAAAATGCAGTATTTTAGCGCGCAACAACACTAATAATGATACATTTGTGACAGTTCAACCCGAATGTTTGCAGCATGCTAGCTTTATTTTTTGGACTATCCCTGTTCAGGTAAGCTTGGCATACTTTTCAACCCTGAAAGCCAATATAAGCTCTAACACGCCTTTTGTTATTTGTTCCAAGGGTTTTGTCAAAGATTCAGGAATGCCATTATATTCGTTTTTTGAAAAACAAGGTTTAAAAAATGTTGGTGTGCTCTCTGGGCCAAACCTTGCACACGAAATTATTGCTGGTTTACCAGCTGCAACCAGTTTGCATTTTGAAGATCAGGATAATGCAAACACCATTTCAAGCCTTTTACGTTGTGAAAACTTTCGTATATATGCTGGGAACGACCCCTATGGCGTTAGTGTTGTTGGTGCTTTAAAAAACATTATGGCCATTGGCGCAGGTTTAATTCATGGCCTTAAGCTTGGTAATAATGCCCTAAGTGCTTATATATGCAGGGCAAATATCGAAATGCAACGCATTGCTACAAGCTACGGTGTTAGCTGTGATCACAGATATACCTTAGCTGGCCTTGGTGACTTAATGCTTACCTGTATGTCAGAAAAATCACGCAACACAGCTTTTGGAATGAACTTAGCTAAGGGGTTAAGTATTGTTGATGCTTTGAATGTTTCGAACGGTGTCGTTGAGGGAGTTCCAACAACAACAGTTGTAGCAAACTATTGTAGGGAGAAAAGTATTCATGCACCTATTACGTATAATGTAGAAAAGCTGCTTAATGGAGAAGATTTTAAACAAGTTATTTTAAGTGTTCTTCAACAACAAGCAAATGAAGAGGAGTAAATCATATGCAGTACTGGCTTGTAAAATCCGAACCTAATGCCTATTCCTGGAATGATTTAGTAAAACATAAACACACCAACTGGGATGGTGTTCGCAATTACCAAGCCCGCAATAACATGCAAAAAATGCGTTTAGGTGACCAGGTGTTTTTTTATCATTCCATTCATGATAAAGCCATTGTGGGGGTTATGGAAGTTTGTGGTGATTACGAACCTGATCCAGGTGATATTTCGGGAAAATTTATCCAAGTGCCAATGAAACCATTAAAGCCTGCAAAGCATTGGCTTACCCTTGCTGAAATTAAAATGCATGACCAGCTAAAAGAAATGAGCCTGGTAAAGCAATCAAGACTATCCGTTATGCCGGTTACCAATGAACAGGCTGCAATAATTTTTGCCCTAGCATTTTCATGAAAGGTTTTGGGGTTTTGTAAAAAATTAAATATTTAGGTTATATGCTTAACTGTTGTAATCATTTCATCACCAACGGTAAATATTCTTAACACAAGTATTATTGCAAAAAAATAAATTTGAAAAACTTGACAAAAAAAACAATAGCAAGTAATTGTATTGTAATAAAATTACAATACATATATATGAAAAAATCTTTTTTATTACCAATATTAGCCTTGAATGCATGTTTTGCTTCTGATGGACAAAATTCACTGTTAGAGGATGATGGTGCAGCTGTCGGTAGAAGTATGTCACCAAAGTTGGATAATCCTTGTAGTCAGATAGCTGAAGATTTTAATGTATTAAATTTCAATCAATTACAGGCTCAACTTACTGGTGTTGATAAAAAAATATTAGGGGAAATACCCTTAGATAAACGCACTATGCCTTTTATTACTACCTACAAACAATTTTTTCCAGGTATAAGCCCTAAGGATACTAGAAAAGCAATTGATGCATTGATTTTTCCTCGATAACGCCTGTTACACAGATGCTTTTGTACAGAACTGTGTGAGGTTATTTTCTCGTGAAATGACATGCGATAATCATTGTACGGTGATTCAGTATCTATCTGTGGTTGACCCAAATCAACATCAAACTTTTTTTGATACCTTTAATCCTATATTATTAAGAATTGACGCGCATTTTGCACGTATACCAGTAATACAGGTTTTAAGTAAAGTTAAACCTGAACACTACCAAGCGTTTGCCACTGCCTGTGATCTATTACATAATAGGGCGGAAAATTTGAAGATAATTAATGCTATTTTTAGTGTTGAACCTGATTCATATCAAAAATTTACTGATCTTTGCCAATTCTTATTGACAAATATTGAATACCCCATTTCACGTTCAAATGTAATTGAGCTTGTAAGCAAAGTTAGCCCTGAACACTACCAAGCCTTAGCCACTGCATATGAACAGCTATCTGATGGTATGAATCAATTAGATCGTACTGCGTTAGTGAGGGTTTTGGTTGGTATAGATGCATCTCTTTATACCAATAGAGACTTTATAAATACCTGCATTAAATTTTATGATGGCATTAATTTTTCTGATCATCCATGTGTAATTGAAGCAGTTGCTGGGGTTGATCAAGGTAAATATGAAGCTTTTACGGATACCTATTTACAGTTATCAGAAGGCATGGAAAGTGCTGGTCGAAAATTATTGATAGAGATTTTAAGCAAAATTGATTCAAATTGTTGCACAACAGCCCTTGCGACAACTTGTAAACAAATAATTTTTGATTTGAACTTGCATAGTAGCGGAAGTTCCTCAGCTTATGTATGGGTAGTAGAAGATCTAGCAAAGGTTGATGCAGCGCTTCATACGCCAGGGTTTGCCAATTTATGCAGCCAGTTTCTTAATGTTATAACTGGCAAAAAAGACAGTGATTTGATTAATTCTTTGGCAAAGGTAAAGCCAACCCATTATCAGGATTTTACCTTAATATGCAATAAATTGATAAGAAGCGTTCATGGATCTACTCGTATACATATTATTAAAAGCTTTACTAGTGTTGATCCTAGTAATTATCAGGCAATTAACCATAATTATGATCAAAATATTTCTCATATGACATCCGCAGATATTCAACTATTTGTTAGGGATATCTTATCGGACTTTATTAGACGCAAACACAACTGAGCCTAGCTAAAACAAAGCATAGCTGGAGTCATAGGCTTTTTAAGTGCGTAGTTTCAATTAGCGGATATTCAAACCTACTGGGGAAGGACGATTTGTATAAGTGTTGAAAAAACACCTTGACATAAATTACCTTAGTAACCATATGTAATTTAAAGAAATAAGCACAGGCAGAAGATGATGAAAATACATTTGTTAATACCAGTACTAGCCTTTAGCAGCTGTTTTGCGGCAAGTGATAATAGCTTACCCTTGGATGATGCTATAGGTGCTGCAAACAGTAGATCTTCATCGATGTTTAGGCGTGCTTATAAT
>CAYGPH010000079.1:0-3039 GCA_964351815.1 uncultured Verrucomicrobiales bacterium
TCTTCACAGCTTCCACATCACCTGCTCATTCCTTCTTTACTCTGTCTATGAACTGCAGAATTGTTCTGCTCTCTTCTTATATGGGATACCAACACCCAACGTCAATACCTTATTTATATTTTTTTACCTAAAAAACAAAAAAAGCACCTTTTTCAACAAAGGTGCCTTCTTAATTCGGAAAGAAAAAGTTACTTTTTAGGTAAATCATCAACTGGGATAACCGTCGTTTCATCATCCCTAGACCTAAGTATAACGCTTCCGTACTTTTTTAATTTATGGGTACTTAGATCTGTATCGTCTAAAACATTTAAAAATCCATTGCTTGTCTTTACTGTGACGTCTATGAAATAATTTTCAGTGTTTTTGTTATATTTTGATTCCAAGGCTGTTTGGACAGCCTTCAAAAGATCAGAGCCCTTATTTCCTGAAAATTCAACCGTCATTTCTTGAAACCCATCCTTCGTAGAAATGTCTAACTCCAGGGTTTCGGCATTACAAACATTGGCATAAAAAGTTGTTAAAACGGCGATAAGTGATAAAAGTTTTTTCATTTTTGAACTCCCTTAAAATTTCATTAGCAACAAATATAACATGCATTAAATAAAACGGACAATTAATTTTATACAAAAATATCCAATATTTCTGAAGGTTTCTTGGTTATGTACCCTGGGTTTGACTGAAGCAACAAAGATTCATTGCTGAACCCCCATGTCACAGCAATACTTTGGGTTTTGGCCTTGTGTGCTGCCTCTATATCACGCACTTCATCCCCCACGAAATAGATGTTTTCTCCATTAAGTGAGGCCCGTGCCATAATATCCTTAATCAATTTGTCTTTACCATGCAGACAAATACTTGAATAAATAAAATCAATATTGTTAAGGTTATGACGTTTTAAAAATTTTTCAGTGTTTTCAATAGAATTTGATGTCACTATACCAATGTTGTAACCTTTCTTTTTTAATTCATCAAAAAGCCATTTCATACCGGGAACAACGTCAATAGATTCAATGTTTTTTTGCATTTCTTTCCTAACACGTTTTACAACGAAAGGAAGTTTTAGGGTACCAACTTCAATTTCCTTAAGAATTTGCTTTAGTTCCATATTACGGAAGTTTTCTTGGTTTTCATGCGAAATATGGTTAAAACCATATTCTGGCGCAATACGATTCATTATTCTGACAACGTGCTGCCAAGAATTAGCCACAGTGCCATCAAAATCAAAAATAACAAGCGTTTTATTATCTTTAGAAATTTCACCACTAAGCTGTGTTTGACAGACAAAATAATTCCAATACAAGAAGGCCACCCCGCCAAGCAGAACGGCAAAAGCAACTATCCTTTTAAAAAAGCGTCTTTTCATTTCTTAACCACCTTAATTTATTTATCTTTAGATGCGTAAAAACTGTGTGCAAATTGGGGGATTGCCTTTGATACCTGTTTGTATCGTATGTTCGTTAATCTTCTTTCCCCAAGCACGTAGTTTATGACATTATTTTGTTCCTGGTGCACTAGAAGGTTAGAATTCCCATTCAATGATTCCCCAGAGGCATTTTCACACAAAACTTTTTAATTCTTGAAAATATATATTGTTCCTTGGGCCAGTTAATTTCTGCGTATCTTAAAAGGTTTAATTTTGTTTCAAATGGCAAAATTATCATTAAGGCATTAAAAGAAAAACATATGTTAAGGTCTTTATAATATGCAAATACAAATTTTAAGAAAGGTTCCTTGCGCGCGCCGAACTGGTCAACAATTTCTTTTAACATCTCGTCAGGCTCTTTTAACGTGGCATCCCCAAGAATTTCATCAACTGTATTCATCAACGCCGCACACAAATCATTTCTTAATTCAGTTTGCGAGGTCATTATTTTTTGATTTTCACTATGTTTCATGCGACATACTCCTTACACATAAGGTCCGTCATAGAACATACCCCCTTAGACAAGCCAAGACGTCATCTTGAAAATATACACACGGATGGTATAATAAAAAGACAACCCTTTTTGTCTTAGCCCTTTAGATTTTCTAAGGGGTTTCTTTTGTATGTTTATTTGATCATAATTTTCACTTTCCCCCTTGTCAATCTTTTATAAAAGCTGTTTAATAGAAACGTAATATACGTTTTTAGTTTTTTAAATAGTTCAAAAATGTCAGATTTTTCAATAAGTACATTCGAATCCAAAATTGCGTTCCATATTAAAAATCTGGCAAGCATCGATAAGACCGAGATATACGTGCGTGTTGACAAGCGCTTTAGTGACTCACCGCTTGCCAATTATTTTGTGGACTGGATTTTTGAAACTAGGGATAAAGCCCTGGCATTCATTGGCATAGCGCCCAACACAAGATATACTAAACTTTGCTTAGAAAATCCTGAGAAAGACTAAGTCATTCCCGCCTTTGTTGCGTAAACCATTACAAAGGCCACAAAATTAATGAATTTTAAAATGCACGATTCGCACAATTTTAATTTTCTACAAATATTTAACATGGTGCCTCCTTATACTTTATATACTTATAGATTAGTTGTTTATTATAATTTATTCAAATTGACAAGGTCGGATGTTTTGTCACATTTTTCAATGAGTTATGGGGTTATAAATAAAAAGTTTAAAAAATGTATATTCTATGGGCCTTAGAGGCCCATAAAAAGTTAATTTTTTTTATTTTTTTTGAACAAAACTGACACATAAGGCATACACTGGCGATATTCAGAAGGATTTACTTGTTTTATTGGCTTAAATTAATAGAAGGGGAAAAGTAAAAGGGCGCCCCTGTACACGTGGCGCCCTCTATTAAGTTGAAAACTCTTTAAAGAAATCGGAGGCTTTTTCTTCAGGGATAAAGAAAGTAAACTAAATAGCCTTAAAGAGTTTACATCGACTTGCTGGTATACCGCTTAGTTTCATCATCTCTAGATAACCAAGTAAGTCTTTGTTTTAATGCTTAGTTATTACAAAAACACTAAACATACTTGAGATATAATTACTTTGGGGCTGTACCAGATAACGTTGTAAGATGTTATAAAGGTACAGA
>CAYGPH010000080.1:0-2949 GCA_964351815.1 uncultured Verrucomicrobiales bacterium
GTATGGCGGTCTGCCCAAAACATTTCCAAAATATCAATGAAATTTAAGCCTTTGACAGGATCACCACCAATACCTACACATGTGGATTGACCTAAGCCATTTTGGGTGGTTTGGTGCACAGCTTCATAGGTTAAGGTTCCAGAACGGGAAACGATTCCTACCTTACCTTTTTTGTGAATAAATCCTGGCATAATACCAATTTTACACTCACCTGGGGTAATAATACCTGGGCAATTTGGCCCTATCATAAGTGAATTTGATGATCTTAGGGCGCTTTTTACCTTCACCATATCATTAACTGGTATTCCTTCAGTAATAGCCACAATCAATTCTATACCTGCGTCAATAGCCTCAAGAATGGCATCTGCCGCAAAGCTTGCAGGTACATATATCATTGTCGCATTAGCGCCTGTTTTGGCTTTTGCTTCATTTACAGTGTTAAAAACTGGACGATCCAAATGGCGTTGACCACCTTTTCCAGGGGTTACTCCACCCACCAACTGGGTTCCATAAGCTATAGCCTGTTCACTATGAAAAGTACCATGTTTACCAGTAAAACCTTGGCAAATAACTTTTGTGTCTTTATTAACAAGAATTGACATAATTATACCTTTTTTACTGTTTTTACAATTTTTTGTGCCGCATCTTCTAAAGAATTTGCTGTTTCTATATTTAACTTTGCATCGGCCAAAATTTTATAACCCTCATCACGATTTGTACCTTCCAAACGTACCACTAAAGGTACAGCAAGCTTGGTTTTTTCTACGGCTGCAATTATACCTTTTGCAATAATATCGCAACGCATAATCCCACCAAAAATATTTACTAAAATTGCTTGCACACTTTTATCGGACATAATAATTTCAAAGGCTTTCGCAACCCTTTCTTCATTAGCGCTACCACCAACATCTAAAAAATTCGCTGGGCTTTGACCAAAGTGCTTAATAATATCCATTGTTGCCATGGCAAGACCAGCACCGTTCACCATGCAACCAATTGTTCCATCTAAACGAATATAGTTGAGCTCATGCTTACTTGCCTCAAACTCAGCTTTGTCTTCAAGCCTTTCATCACGCAGGCTTTCAATATCAGGATGGCGAAAAAGTGCATTATCATCAAAACTTACCTTGGCATCCAACAAAATATATTCCCCACCTGTTGTCAGAACTAATGGGTTTATTTCAAGTAATGAAACATCTTTTTCCATGAAAAATGCGTACATCTTTTTAAGCATAGAAAAAATATCTTTTACCTTTTCAGGTGTGCCAAATGCAAACGCTAAATCGCGTGCATGATACCCTTGTATCCCGCATGCTGCATCTATGCTTAAACGTAAAATTTTTTCTGGGGTTTCTTCTGCTAAGGTTTCAATATCCATACCGCCTTCAGCACTAGCAATAATCATAATTTTGCTAGTCGCCCTATTGAGAACAAAACTTAAATAAAATTCCTTTGCAATATCAGAAGGTTTTTCCACATACAACTGATGTACATACTGTCCTTCAGGTCCCGTTTGATGGGTCACAAGTGATTTATGTAAATTTTTTTCTGCAAAAGCTTTAACATCACTTTGATTCTTGCAAACCCTAACACCACCAGCCTTTCCACGACCACCAGCATGAATCTGCACCTTCACAACGACTTTTTCACCTAAGCTTTGTGCCGATTGCAAAACCTTTTCGTGGGTATCAGCAACCAAACCTTCTGGCACAGGTAAACCTGCTTCTTGTAATAATTTTTTTGCTTGATATTCATGAATATTCATAAGTAATACCCCATTGTTGTTAAGGTTTTCATAAGTTCTTGCACGGCAGACACCGAATGATCAAGCCCTTTTTGCTCGGTTGAATTTAATTCAAGCTCTACAATTTTTTCAACCCCATTACTTCCAATAACCACAGGTACGCCCAAGTACATACCGTTCAAACCATAGGCATTATTAACGTATGCAGCACAAGGTAAAGTGCGTTTTTGATCGAACAAATAACTTACTGCCATGGTAATAGCACTTTCAGCTGGTGCATAAAACGCTGAACCTGTTTTTAGCAAACCAACAATTTCTGCTCCACCATTTTTTGTACGTTCCAAAATTTCTTCAACTTTAGCTGCAGAAATTTCACCCTTATCAATAAAATGCTGCAGCGGTACACCTGCAATACTTGTATATACAGGCATCGGGACCATGGTATCACCATGTCCACCCAATACGAATGCTTGTATATCAGCCACACTTATGTTTAAAGCCATGCTTAAAAAGGTTTTGTAACGCGCCGTATCTAAAACCCCTGCCATACCTACCACCATATGGGTAGGAAACCCTGTTGCTTGTTGCATTAACGCTACCATAGCGTCCAAGGGATTCGTGATGACAATCACAAAAGCATTAGGAGCATGTTTTTGAATATTTTCTGCCACTTGCTTAATAATTTCCGCATTCTTAGCTAACAAATCATCGCGGCTCATGCCTGGTTTACGCGCAAGACCTGCTGTTACAATAACAACATCAGCACCCTTAATAAGGTTATAATCGGAACCACCACTAACGCTAGCTTCACAGGGAATTACAGCTGCGGCTTGTTGTAAATCTAGGGCTTTACCCTCAGCAACATCACCATTAACATCAATTAAGGCAATGTCACCTAAGTTTTTTCGCAAAATAATGTGAGCCATTGTAGCCCCAATATTACCTGCCCCAACGAGGGCAAATTTATATGGTCGAGGAAATTTTTCTGTCAAATTAATACGTTTTTTAAGCAAATTTATTTTATTGTATCATCTTTTTAAAACTTTATGTGGATTTTCGTAATCAGTTTTTTTAGTGGTATTTATAAAATTGACGATGATTATCCCAAAATCTTTATATTGAAAACGATACTTCTATTATGCAGCGGTCTTATTAATAAATAATTCAATATCAGCTTGATTAGCTTTGCTAACTACAGATTCTGT
>CAYGPH010000081.1:0-2786 GCA_964351815.1 uncultured Verrucomicrobiales bacterium
TTAGTAATTCGGGTAAAGCGTTTGCTAATGACAACCATAATGATTAACGGCCCTGCTGGTTCTGGTAAAAAAATCATAGCAGAAACCCTAAGCAAAAGTTTAAATTACACCATAATCGATATTAACGATTGTTTTTTGCGTTTAGCGCAGCTTGCCGTTGAAAAAAATTGTAAATCTAACAATGTTTTTATTCTTAAAGCGCTTATTAGCAATGTGAAACCCATTTCAATGGATAAAAGTAAGCTTTTCGATTTTGATTTTTTAGAAAATGCAAAACAAATATGTCAGCATAAACCACTTATTGATGAAATGTACAAACGTGTTCGCCTATCCATAGAAGATAACAAACATGTTTTAAAAAACTTTATTATTATTGCACCAATTTCAATGAATGCGCATATGCCTTTTCCACGCATAGAAATTGCAGTTTTTGCGGATCCACAAACATGCAAAAAACGCAAGGATAAGGATTTTGACCTAAGTTTTGATGATGAACTTTTTTTTAAGCCTAGTGATATTGATTATAACCCTGATTTTACCCTAGATACTTCTAAACTTACCCCTGCGCAAGCATGCAATATAACCCATGATTTTCTTGTGCAAACCCTTCGAAAGGCTTCTTAAAACAAACTTCTTAAAACAAACTTCTTAAATTTTCTAATGCTTGATAAGCGTATAAATTTTTGGGGAAATTTTTTAAGTTTTTAAAAAAATTGCATGCTTAAAAATAGGTGATAAGGCAAAAGATTTTAATCTTAAGCATTTCCTAGCTATAACTTTTGCTTTTACGCTATAATACTGGGCATAACATATATAATGATTTTATGATTCCGCAAAAATATATTAGAAATTTTTCCATCGTTGCCCACATTGACCATGGCAAATCAACCCTTGCAGACAGAATGATTGAATATTGTGGTGGTTTAGAAAGTCGCGAAATGAAAGCACAACTTCTCGATTCCATGGATATTGAAAGGGAACGTGGCATAACCATAAAAGCCCAAACAGTTCGTTTAACATATAAATCTAAAAGCGGTGAAACCTATTATTTGAATTTGATGGATACCCCAGGCCATGTGGATTTTGCCTACGAGGTTAGCCGTTCTTTGGCTGCATGCGAGGGCTCCTTACTTGTGGTTGACGCAAGCCAAGGGGTAGAGGCACAAACCTTAGCAAATGTTTATCAAGCGATTGATAACAACCATGAAATTTTAACGGTCTTAAATAAAATTGATTTACCCGCTGCAGATCCAGAACGAATAAGTGCACAAATTGAAGATGTTATAGGAATTGATACAAGTGAAGCCCTTCATGTTTCGGCAAAAACGGGAAAGGGTATTCCAGAACTTCTTGAGGCAATTGTAGAACATCTACCTGCCCCCCGTAATGTAGAAGACACGGAAGCATACAAAAAACCCCTTAAGGCAATGCTAGTTGATAGTTGGTATGATCCTTACCTTGGGGTTATGATTTTAGTTCGTGTTGTCGAAGGCGAGCTCAAAGCTAAGCAAAAAATAAAAATGATGAATACCAAAGCCGAATACGAAGTCGACAGGGTCGGTATTTTTACGCCAAAAAAAGAGATGGTTCACTCTATTGGTCCTGGTGAAGTTGGCTTTATTACCGCAAGTATTAAAAGTGTTAGTGATTGTAAGGTTGGTGATACAATAACAGACTTTAAAAAACCAACTGCAGAAGCATTTAAAGGTTTTAAACCATCTGTGCCTGTTGTTTTTTGTGGACTATTTCCAACTGATGCTTCCGATTTTGAACACTTACGTGATAGTTTAGCAAAACTTCATTTAAACGATGCAAGTTTTCATTTTGAAGCAGAGACTTCTGCAGCCTTAGGTTATGGTTTTCGGTGTGGTTTTCTGGGCTTATTACACCTAGAAATTATTCAAGAGCGCTTGGAACGAGAGTTTAATCTTGATCTAATTACGACAGCACCAAGTGTGGTGTATCGCTTACATATGCGCAAGGGAGAAATGTTATCTTTGCATAACCCAGCTGATATGCCAGATATTATGAAAATTGATCACATGGAAGAACCGTGGATAAAGGCAACAATTATGACCCCAGATGAATATTTGGGATCAATTATCACCCTTTGCACCGATCGTCGTGGAGAACAGGTAGATCTTAGCTTTAGTGGTAACCGTGCCGTTGTGGTTTACAGGTTACCTTTAAATGAAATAGTATTTGATTTTTATGATCGCTTAAAATCAATTAGCCGCGGTTATGCATCATTTGATTATCAAATGGATAGTTACCGTGAAGGTGACCTAGTTCGCGTTAACATACTTGTAAATAATGACCCCGTAGATGCTTTATCTATGATAGTCCATCGTTCACGTTCAGAAAATCGTGGACGCGGATTGTGCAAACGTTTGAAAGATCTTATTCCAAGGCAGTTATTTAAAATAGCAATACAGGCCGCTATTGGTGGTAAAATCATTGCCCGTGAAACGGTATCAGCCATGCGCAAGGATGTAACTGCAAAATGTTACGGCGGAGACGTTAGCCGTAAACGAAAATTATTAGATAAGCAAAAAGCTGGAAAAAAACGTATGCGCCAGGTGGGAAACGTTGATATTCCACAAAGTGCTTTTATTGCAGCCTTAAAAATGGATGATAATTAACTTGCGTTTTATCGTCTAAATTTGTGAAAATGTTCTAAAGCCTAGCCACAAGACCTTTTGATATAAGAGCATCAAGATTTTTCTGCGCAATAATATTACCAGCATTTATTGCTTGTTGGTAAAGCTGTGCTGCCTTTGCATAAT
>CAYGPH010000082.1:0-2741 GCA_964351815.1 uncultured Verrucomicrobiales bacterium
TTCTGTGGCAGCATGCTTAGTGCAGGAAGCTGGTTATGAAGTTGTGGGGATTACCTTACAACTTTACGATCAAGGCGCTGCATTAAAGAAAAAAGGTGCCTGTTGTGCAGGACAAGATATTTATGATGCCCGCCAAGTAGCAGACAAAATGGGTTTTCCCCATTACGTTCTTGATTATGAAAGTGTATTCAAACAAGCTGTGATAGATGATTTTGTTGATACATATCTTGCAGGCAGCACTCCAATACCATGCATACGCTGTAATCAAAAAGTTAAGTTCAAAGATTTACTAAGTATGGCGAAAGACCTAGGAGCCAAAGCCCTTGTAACTGGCCATTATATAGAACGCCGCATGGTAAATAACAAACCACAATTACATATGGCAGTTGATGATAATCGTGATCAAAGTTACTTCTTATTCACCACGACTGAAGAACAATTGGATTATTTGCGTTTCCCCCTTGGCACTATGCCAAAAAGTGAAACACGTGAACATGCGAATCGCTTTGGCTTAAAGATTGCCGATAAACCTGATAGCCAAGATATTTGCTTTGTACCAAATGGTTCCTATGCATCAGTTGTTAGTAAAATAAAGCCTGGAGCCCTGGACCCTGGTCATATCGTTCACCTCGATGGAAGGGTGTTAGGCGAACATCAAGGAATTATTAATTACACCATAGGCCAACGCCGTGGTTTAGGCGTAGCTGCAACCAATCCATTGTATGTCGTGCGGTTGGATGCAGAAAAAAAAATTGTTTATGTTGGGTCTAAAGAAGATTTAGCAGTTCAAACCATTACCCTAAAAGAAGCTAATCTATTATCGGAAATACCTAAGCCTAGCTTGAATTGCAAAGTAAAGGTGCGTTCCACCACTAAACCCATAGCGGCATCTTTACATTACGATACTATGGGAATTTTAAAAGTAAACTTTATGGAGCCTCAATTCGGCATCGCCTCTGGCCAGGCCTGTGTGTTTTATAATGGCACTCAAATGTTGGGCGGCGGCTGGATAACAGATAATCATTTACAAACAAAGGAAGCAATATGAAACTTTTTGGCACAGATGGTATACGTGGATTAATTAACCAAGGCCCTATGACTGTAGATATGATTCAAAAAATAGCTATTGCTACCGCAGACTATTTACGCAAACGCCTTAAGCTGAGCTCAAGTAGTCCCCATAATTTTACGGTCGTTATAGGTAAGGATACTCGCCTATCCGGATATATGGTAGAAAACGCATTAACCGCTGGTTTTTTAAGCATGGGAGCTAAAGTTCACTTGCTTGGACCAGTTCCAACCCCTGCCGTTGCCATGCTTACGCGAAGCTTACGTGGCCACTTAGGTGTTATGATATCTGCTTCGCATAACCCCTATTACGATAATGGTATCAAGTTTTTTGATGAACGGGGCTTTAAACTAAATGATGAGGATCAAAAAGCTATTGAAGAAATAATCCATAATAATTTGAAAGATGTTCATTACGCTGAACCAGGAAAAATAGGCAAGGCTAAGCGAATTGATGATGCCATAGGCAGATACATTGAAGATGTAAAATCATCGTTTCCTGAAAGCATGCGTTTAGATGGACTTAAGGTTGTAGTTGATTGCGCCAACGGTGCCGCCTACAAAATCGCCCCATTAATTTTATGGGAGCTAGGCGCAGAAGTCATAACCATACACAACACACCAAATGGTACAAACATCAACGATAAATGTGGCGCAACTAACCCCAAAAGTTTGCAAGAAAAGGTTCTAGCTGAAAAAGCAGATGTTGGCTTTGCCTTAGATGGCGATGCCGATCGCCTTATAATGGTAGATGAAAAAGGACAAGTTATTGATGGGGATCAAATAATTACAGCAATTACTTTATTTTTACACAGAAATAACCTTTTAAAAGGGAATGGCCTTGTAGCTACGCAAATGTCAAACTTAGGTATGCTTGAAAAACTAGCGGAATATGGCTTAGATTTTCATCGTTCAAATGTTGGTGATCGTCATGTTTTAAAAATGATGCAAGAAACGGGATGTAATGTTGGCGGAGAACAGTCTGGTCATATAATCTTAAGCGATCATTCTACAACTGGTGACGCCATAATGGCTTGTCTACAAGTATTAGCTCTGTTGGTCTCTGAAAACAAAAAAGCAAGTGATATAGGCTCTACATTTACACCCATGCCGCAAGTTTTTAAAAATATAACCCTAACCAAAAATGTTGATTTACAAAGTACGAAATTCTTATCACAAATGCATGATATAGAAAAACTTATTAGTAAAACTGGGCAAATAATTGTTCGTAAATCAGGAACTGAACCTTTGATTCGCATTATGGCTCAAGGACCACAAGTGAGTGTTTTAAACCAAGCCATTGAAAAAATTTCAAACCTTATTGCCTGAAGCTTTCTGCTTTGTGGGTAAGAACTATATGAGTATCAAACCTTTGATATTTACAAAACCAGAACAGAAAAGGCTGGCACTTAAAAAACGTTAGCTGTTAATATAATATACACCACAAAAAATTCTTCGTGGGTATACGGACTAAAAATAATTTGGTCACGTTTAGCATTCTTATTAGCCACTATAAAACCTATGCTCTAACGGATACGGTTTTATACCACCTTTTCATTAGGTAAGTAAGTTTTTTTAATATTTTAAGGGTTATCGTATGTAATTTAGAGAAACTCCTTAGGTAGTGTTGACATTTATTTTAACCATAAGTATATCCCTGCTAATAGGGTGAA
>CAYGPH010000083.1:0-2681 GCA_964351815.1 uncultured Verrucomicrobiales bacterium
TTGGGATCCGATCTCGAAGTTCATCCATGCCAATATTTACCATAAGGCTACTTGTTAAGTCCCAAAATCATATGGTTTGGATTGCTGTTAAAGGCAGAGGGGTTACCTTCAAACTCTTTTAAGATAATATCAAAGGGTGTCTGATACTTCAATGCCTTTAACTTTCTCTGGTGGTTGTAATAAAGAAGAAATGCCATCATATGCCCCTTAAGCTCTTCTAAAGTCTCATAAAAGTATTGTTTTGTTGTATAATTTTTAAGAATTCTATTTGTTACCTCGACCTGCCCATTTGTCCAAGGGTGGCGAAATTGCGTCAACCTATGCTCGATAGAATTGTCGTTGCAAATTTGATCAAACGGATGAATTTTTCTCTTGGGCTTAAGGTGTTCTGCTAATAACTCATAGGTGAACTGTGCACCATTATCGGTGAGAATTTTTGTGATCTTAAAGGGGCAATGATCAATAAGGTTCTTTAAAAATAAAGCGGCGTTATCAGTTGTCATGCGCTCGTGAATTTCCAAATAAACGTACTTTGTTGTACGGTCAATGCCTACAAAAATGTAGCATTTTCCTTGGTCTGTACTCACTTCAGTGATGTCGACATGAACAAAGCCAATGGGATAGTCTTTGAACTTTTTCTTCTGATGGGTAGCGCCTGCCTCTTCTTTTGGTAAAACATTAAGGCCATTTCTCTTTAGGCATCGATGAAGATTAGAGCGTGTTAGCGCCGGGATTTTCTCTTTTAAAGCAATAAAAACATCATCCAAGGGAAGTTTCGTTAAACGACGGAATTCACAGATAACTTGTTGCTCTTCATGGCTTAGAGAACTTCGAATAGTGATGGGGCCAGATGGATTATCCTCCACACGTGCCGCTTTCTTCCACTTGTATACGGTTTTGATATTAAGATTGTAGTGCTTTGCTAAGATAGCGGCGCTCTCCATAGACTTTTGTATTTCTTTTCGGATGCGTGGCGTTGTCTTGGCATTAGCGTGCAGTAAACTTCCCATAAATTCGTCTCCTTTAGGTCCTTATAGTATACACCATGAGACTTAGGAACTAAACACATAGGTTACTAACCCTTTATTAAGAATTTTCAGGCAAGGTATAAATATTATAATAAAAGACCCTTTCACCATGAGACAAATTATATCAACCATACTGATTATTGCAGTGTTTAGTATGAACAGTGCACAAGCAGGATTCTTAAAATGTGGTGAAGGCCAAACCAGTGCCATTAAAGAACAAAACAAAGTGGCAAATGAAACTTTCAAGAATGTAGCAGAAGGCCTTAAAAAGGCTCACCCGGAATATTTTGAAAAAGCATATATTGATGCCTTAAGTGCAAAGCTCAAGTTACCGGATGATAAGCTGCAAAGTAGTGTGGATCAGTATAATAAGTTTCTATCAGAAGCCCATAAAGGAACGCTAAAAAATTTGGAAGATGCAAAAGCAAAGGCATCATCGCAAGTTGATAAGCAAAAGCTTGAAAAAACAATAGCTGAGCTTAAAAAAGAAACGTTTAAGGTAGATGTTGGCGCTTATAAAAAGAAAATGGAAGGAATAATAAACCACCTCCTGTTGGCAAAGCCATACACCTTTGATGTAAAAGATTATTGCCATCAACAATGTTGTCACCATAAGAATTTCAAGTGTGGCGATACCAAGTCTGTCAAGACCAAGTGCGTAGAACATACCTACCCCTTGAAGTGTTGTAAGGCACGTTGTCATCATTCAACGAATAAACTGTGCCATTTGAAGTGGCATTGCCATAAGGGGATATGCCATAGCCATAGGAAATGCCATAGGTATCATCATTCCCAGTGCCATTCTGTTTGTCCGAAGGGTAATTGCCATCGTCCAAAATCCCACGTGTGTAAGTATAAGAAGAATCATGATGCCTGGAAGATTTGTAGAACAAGTCCAATGCCGCCATGGATGATTGCACTAATTGTCGTTACAACTGTTTTAACAGTAGCATCCGCTGGTGCAGCAGCTGCCGCCATGGCTGCAGCTGACACAGCAGCAACTACATCAGCAGATGCTTTAGAATTAGCATCTGCAGCAGAAGCAGCAGCAACAGAAGCAGCAGATGCATCTGCAGCACAAGCAGCAGCAGGACAAGAATTAGTAAATGCAGAAGTAGAAGCAAATGCAGCAGGAGAAGAAGCAGCACAATACGCAGCATTAGAGCAATCGGATGGCCTTACTTCTGCTGGAAAAACTACAGCAGAAGAAGCAAATGCACGAGTGGCTGCAGCACAAGGTAGGTTAGCAACAGCAGGAGTAGAAGAAGGTTCAGCAGCAGAAAACGAAGCAGCAGCAGATATTGCTCTTAAGAATGCAATAGCTGTTGCAGAAACAGGAGCAGAAACTGCACAAACAGCAGCAGAAACAGCAGAAACTGCACAAACAGCAGCAACTGCTGTAACTGCAACAACAGCAGTATTAGCCGGTGGATTAGCCGGAGCGGCACCTGCCGCAACAAAACACGCTAATGCAAGGGAGGAATCAGCTATGATGGTAGAAGTTGCACAGGCGATAGCAGCCTTAACCATAGAAGGAGAACCGATTGCAGCTATAACTTCCCTTGATAATCCTATGGCTCAAAACCCTAAGGATATCGCTGATGCCGTAAGTTCTGATCAGCAAGACGTTGCAGCATAGGGCATTTTACCTTG
>CAYGPH010000084.1:0-2405 GCA_964351815.1 uncultured Verrucomicrobiales bacterium
GGACTAACAAGAGGACAAAAAAAGCCACAACAAGCGAAGCGGTATCACTCGCGTGTTCTGGTCGCTGTAAAATAAACACACCGCAATTATCTGTATTGTTTTCTTCGCACACCGCAAAAAGTTGTCGGTGACGGTCGTAATCCATAGGAAGATTAATTACATTCAGGTGTGTTCGATTGAACCCGACCATTCTGTTATCTATCCATCCATTATCCATGTCAGCGACAAGAATCTCACCGACAAAGATTCTACCTTTTGGGTTTTCCAACATGATTAATATGCACACACAAAAACCAAAAAGAAAAATAAAAACAAACACACAAAAAAAAACGATGCACAAACACAAAAGAGAACACGAAAGAAGGATACGCAGTAGGAGGATAACCAGAAGCGATGACATACAAAACGCGTTAGAGACTGTGTTTACCGGGACACAAAACCAGGATATACGTCGTTTCATCAAGGAGTTGTCGTTGTCGCGATACGGGACGTTCGCTGGTATGTTTGCCAAATTGTCTGTGTTTGATTACCAGATAGACAAAGACGCGAAACCTGGTTCAGGGCTTGATTACTCTCTTGACGTCGCGCTTTCTTGTTCTGTTGAAGTGAACAACGTCGTCAAGATCTATTTGTCATGGACAGTCAAAGATCATCGGATGTGTTACGTGCCCGAAAACGTGTCTCGTGAAAAGATGGCTGAACACGAGTTAGCGTTCATGCTTATTATGACCAAATTTGTCGAGCTTGGTATCGGCACACTGATTTACGTCACACTAAAAAACCAATTGCGACAGATCAAGTCTGACGACAAACAGGCGTGTATATACGTATACATACCCGAAAATTTCATGGGGTTTTGGTTTGTCCCTGCGTCTCTGATCAAGATCATGGTGCCCAACGCACAGTGGGCCCACGAATACTGTGAAAGCATCGGTGAATGCATAAACACACACAGGCGCGTAGAAAACAGGGTCGAACCCGAGAACGAGTTCATAGATTGCGCGAGATACGTGATAAACAAAAGCCATGCCACGCCGGTCACGGCTTTCACCTTTTCTCGTCATGGCGAGTGTGCCAGCTTCAAGCATGAAAAGGCTGTGTTTACAACCAAAGAAGCCGAGACGATAAAAAGTAGATCGTCTCTCTGTTCGTTGCCAGTGATACTCGGAGACACCCAAGATAACAGACAGTCTGTTTTCACTGCCATGCCATCAGAAGACGACGATCTGGACGATTTCGAGATAAGTAACGGGTCCAACATCTTGCTGTACAAGTACCCGTGTAGTGCCGAGTCCCTGACATTTGATAAAGTGAAAAGTTTCATGCGAAATCACCGACTAGAAAACAGGTTCCCGCGCCCGGAAATAGGGACGCTCCTAAAAAATTCATGTGTTTCGTTTTCGTCGCACGAAACTGGAAGACACGAATCAAAATGGAGAGAATACCCGGTTTACAACGACGGAAGAGTGGATGCAGACGGTTTGACTGTGTCGGTAGAGACGGTTGATCCCCAGCCGACAAAAGCAGGAACCGCGCAGTCGACGGTCCCAGTGAAACGCCCTGAACCTGCTGCCGAAGCGGATGACGGGTTTGCTGCATACACAAATATAACCGGTACAGTCCAAGGGTACACGGTGGAAAAAGAAAAAGAAAAAACAAACCTTATAATTACACCCAACGTGCCAGTGCTACGCAGTAGTGTACTAGAAACAACAATCGACGAGAAAGGCAGTGTCGTTTTTTATATCGACAACATCCCTTGCAAGTACAAGAGCGAGAAGAATGGTATTGGTATCCGGTTACAGCGTGTCAGCGAAGACCCTTCTGAAATACTGAAGACTACACTCCTTTCTACTGAAAATGTTCCGGCCTGGTTTGGGAACATTATATCGAATTCGAGGCTTTTTATGTGTGCACCAGAGGGTTTGCATGCGACACTTACGGTTGTTACTAGTACCGGCGAAGTGCTACACGCCAGCACAAAATACGACGGTGACACAAAACCTAGCACGATGAACGTATGTCAGCTGCTCGAGCAAGGCGGGGTAGTAGACAAACTATTTAAAGGCGACATGAAAGATGTTGACAGTGAAGCGATAAGCAGGTTTATCCCACAGAGAAGTCCCGCGAAACGAACGGCTTACATACCTGCATACACGAACGAATTCGTTACAGAGACACTCGGCATCATTGATTACTGGCTTTATTCCAGTGGAAACCAGCAAGGCGCGTCATATTCTTTGTCTGTCAGCCAGATCAAAGACACTGTGATGGAAAGAGTGGACATTCAAGTTTCCACTGACAAAAACACGCCGCACCTACACAAAGCTTTTCTGGTTTTTCTTTCTAACATTGATTATTTTTCTTGGGTTTCCCCACGCGTACACCCGCTTAAGAACCCCTTG
>CAYGPH010000084.1:2415-2648 GCA_964351815.1 uncultured Verrucomicrobiales bacterium
TGAATACGATCGGTGTAATGAAAGTATATTAACCAACAAAAGGAACAAATTAAAAAAAAATTATCAGCAGACTTTTAAAGTCTGCCAATTCAGCAAGAAAATCATCGTCGAGTCTCGTTCCTCTTTGTTTCCTTGCGGGAGCCCTTGAAGGTTCACGGGGTTCATCAGGGTATTCGATGCTAACACTAGGACCAGAATTCAGTCGTTTGGTTGCCCTCTCCATACTGAAAGAC
>CAYGPH010000085.1:0-2552 GCA_964351815.1 uncultured Verrucomicrobiales bacterium
ACCCTTAAGACATAAGTCTCCCCCTTAGCTTTTTCTTCAGCTGCGGTTTGGTGTTGCCTTACCATCAACCACATAACCTAAATGCTTAAGGATATTCAAGGCACCCGCTGCACTTAGCCTGGCATTCTCATCTTCCATAAGATTTTTATGAAGGAATGTTTGATTTCTGTACGTTAATCATTTATGATTAGTGTACAAAAATCAAAAGGAGGTCCCATGGTACAAGGTGGTTACCGTAAAAATGCTGGACGAAAAAAAAATTCAGGCAGGTTTGGTCAGGCAACTTTGCCTGTACGTATTCCTGCATCATTAAAACCGAATCTTGATCTTTGGTTAGCTGAATTTTCCTACGGAAACGCAGATCCTGAAAACTTTAACCCAAATACAATTGCTAATACAGCTTTACCCTTGTATGAAAGTAGTGTTTCAGCTGGGTTTCCATCGCCAGCCAGTGATTATGTGGAAAAAAAACTAGATTTAAATCAGTATTTAATTGAAAATCCTCCAGCAACCTTCTTTGTGCGTGTATCTGGTATGTCTATGTTAAATGCAGGTATCCATGATGGTGATTTATTAGTGGTTGATCGTGCCTTAGAAGCAAAAAATCAAGATGTTGTAATTGCAGTTGTTGACGGCGACATTACGGTTAAGCGCCTTATTATTCAAGGAAAAAAACGTACTCTAAAAGCAGAAAACCCAGATTTTCAAGATATTATAATAGACGACCAAGCAGACTTTACCCTATGGGGAGTGGTGACCAATGTTATTCACAATTTGCGCCGCTAAAAAAACACCCTTATTGGCTTTAGTCGATGGTAACAATTTTTATGTTTCCTGCGAACGGGTTTTTAATCCAAAGCTAGAAAAAAAACCAATAGTAGTGCTTTCTAATAATGATGGCTGCGCCATAGCCCGTTCAAATGAAGCAAAAATGCTAGGCATTCCCATGGGCGCACCTTTTCACACCATCAAGCATTTTTGTAAGGAAAAAAATCTTGTTGCCTTATCATCGAACTTTGAATTATACGGCGATATGAGCGCTCGCCTTATGGATATTTTAAAAACCTTTGCCCTAGATCAGGAAGTTTATTCAATCGATGAATGTTTTTTAAGTCTGCCAAATCTAAAGCGCGAAAGCCTAGAAAACTTATGCTTACAAATTTATAAAACTATTGCAAAGCAGCTAGGACTACCAATTACTATTGGTGTTGGTATCACAAAAACACTCGCAAAAGCAGCAAACCGTTTAGCAAAACAGCATAAACATCCTTTTGATTTACAGCTAAACACGCGGGTTGACAAACAAAAATTGCACTTTTTACCAGTGGATGATGTTTGGGGTATTGGTCGTAATCTTTCACCAAAGCTAAGGGCCAGGGGAATTTATACAGCCTACGACCTTGCACAACAAGATGCAAGGGCAATTCATCAACGTTTTAACGTTGTAACGGAACGGGTCGTTCGTGAACTTCAAGGGTTTCCTTGTAGTTATTTAGAACATGAAGAAAAAGATCGTAAAAATATGCAAGTAACCCGCAGTTTTCCTAAACGCTTAACCTTATTTGCTGATATTTCTGAAGCAGTAGCAAACCATGCAGCACGTTTAGCAGAAAAATTACACCAACGGCAGTTACTAACACCACAAATTTCCGTCTATTGTCGCACAAGTCCTTTTAAAAAACCCTATTATAAAGGGATAGGTTATGTAGGTTTTATAAAGCCCACTGACGATACACAAAGCATTATAAATGCCGCTATTAATGCTTTAGGTCAAGCCTACCGAAAGGGATTGGATTATCAAAAGGTTGGTGTTATGGCCATTGATTTAATTAACAATAAGCAGCCCTTACACCAAACTGAAACTTTTTTAGATATTGAAACATATAAGAATCTTGCTACACCAGAAAAGCAGCAAAAGCTAAACCACTGCTATGATAGTATTAACCAACGCTTTGGTAAACGCAGCCTAATTTGGGGTAGTGAAGGGATGAATCCAAAGTTTTTAATACAGCGTAATGCCGTTACGCCGGCATACACGACAAAATGGCAAGATTTATTAAGGGTTTAGCTTTGTTCCTTCCTCTGATCTTGAAGATTAAAGTCATCGTTATGCAACTTTTAGGGGGCTACGGGCACGATCTTTATTTAAAGATGAAGCTTCTCTAGCTTAAGTGACGCTAAACTTTGCTTGTCTAAATCGGTGAGTTTATTATTACTTATCCAGAGATGTTTAAGCCTTGTAAGGCCGGTAAAAGTTGTTGGATCCAAATTTGTTAATTGGTTAGAATAAAGATCTATCACTTTCAGATTCGTAAGGCCGGTAAAGGTTGTTGAATCTAAATGTATTAGTTGATTACATATAAGATCAATTTTTTTAAGGCTTGTAAGACCAACAAATGTTCTTGGGTCTAAAGATGTGAGTTGATTAAAGCAAAGATAAAGATATTCAAGGCTTGTAAGACCAGTAAAGGTTGTTGAATCTAAATGTATTAGTTGATTATCCGCAAGAAAAATACTTCTAAGGCTTGAAAGGCCAGCAAAGCTTCCTGAAC
>CAYGPH010000086.1:0-2502 GCA_964351815.1 uncultured Verrucomicrobiales bacterium
TCAGTACATGACCTTTTCCTGCAAATCTTATTATGACCATTTTATGTAACTTTAGATATATATGGCGTTGCTAGCGGCAGAGAGGGCTGGATATGTCTTCAATGACAGCGGTAAAAAAAGCCCCACTATTACAAAACCCATCAAGGCCAACATGAGCCATCGTTGCCGATTGAGATCTTGCAGTTTGCTCCAAGTTGATAAAGATACAATTCCAATAGAAGTTAGAAATCCTATCAGGTTTAGTCTTGTGAAAACCTCTGTATCTAAATGATTGTCTGCTATATATGTTTGAAAGACATTACTTAAAGAGATGAAAACAAAGTATGCCAATAAAAAAATAACAGAAGTAAGGATCACAAAACCCTTGCGTGCTCGACTTGTCATCTCTAGACTTCAAATAGTACTCATATATATGCTATTTTAAGGACCTTAAAATTGCAATGCATTGGTTGTGCAAGTTCAAGCAGCTTGAGACTTAAACAGCCAAAGAATTTTCGTAAATTTCAAATCTTTATCGGTTGATTTTATCGTTTTATGATTACCATACTTTAACAAAAGTAACTATATCTTCCTTTAGCTTTGGGTAAATATTTCAAAACCATCATTGGTTACGCCAATCGTGTGTTCCCATTGGGCTGAAAGGGACCGATCTTTTGTAATTGCCGTCCAACCATCAGGAAGTATATTTACTTGCCATGAGCCAGCGTTTATCATAGGTTCTATGGTAAAAAACATACCTTCTTTTAAAACCAGTCCCTTACCTGGCTTACCGTAATGTAGTACGCTTGGAGGGGCGTGAAAAACCTTACCAATGCCATGGCCACAAAAGTCACGCACAACGGAATAGCCTTTAGGCTCGACATATGATTGGATTGCAGCACCAATATCGCCAAGGGTAGTTCCAGGTTTAACAATATCTATAGCACGCATAAGTGCTTCGTAGGTAACATCTATTAGCTTACGACCCATTATACCCACCTTGCCTACGGCATACATACGGCTTGTATCGCCATGCCAGCCATTAACAATTACAGTCACATCAATATTAACAATATCACCAGACTTAAGCTTTTTTGCACCTGGTATGCCGTGGCAAACCACATGATTAATCGATGTACAAATGGATTTTGGATACCCTTTGTAACCCAGCGGCGCTGGTATAGCTTTATGCTCAACAATATAATCATGGGCTAGCTTATCAAGTTCTTGGGTAGTTACACCGGGAACAACATATGGACTTAAATAATCAAGGGTTTGAGCTGCTAATCTACCAGCTTCACGCATATTTTCAAAATCAGTATTTGCATGAATAATAATTTCTTCTTGTTGATCACCACAGCCGTGAGAACAGTCATCTGAATGAATATGGGAAGATTTTACCATAGTATTTTATGCCCCTATCAAAAAAAGGGGCAACTAAGGTGCCCCATATGCTTATTATCGTTTAGAATTCTAACGGGAATAGAATTCGATGACTAAATTTGGTTCCATTTGTACCGGATAAGGCACATCCTCAAGCTTTGGAACACGTATATATTTTCCCTTAAGGCTTTTGTGATCAACATCCATATACTCCGGTGTTTCACGCTCACTTGATTCAATAGCCCCAAGCACGTTAACATTTTCTCGCATTGATTCACGAACGGAAATTTCATCACCATCGCTGACTAAATAGGAAGGTATGTTAACCCGTTTACCATTTACTAAAATATGGCCATGGTTAACTAATTGGCGCGCAGCAAAAACGGTACTTACAAATTTCATGCGATACACAACAGCATCTAACCGACGTTCTAAAAGGCCAATTAGATTTTCAGAGGTATCACCTTTGCAACGCACAGCTTCTTGGTAAAAACGGCGGAACTGACGCTCACTTATATTACCATAGTAGCCCTTTAGCTTTTGCTTGGCACGCAACTGAATACCATAATCAGATGGTTTTCCTTGGCGCTGCTGACCATGTTGTCCAGGCCCATAGTTACGGGCATTAATAGGGCTTTTTGCACGCCCCCACAAGTTTACACCTAAACGGCGGTCAATTTTGTGTTTGGCGTTTATACGCTTACTCATTTGCTTTAATATTCATATTGATTAATAACCCTAGAAACATAGGCAATTTAACTACGATTGTCAAAGATAATTTTGCTTATGTACAAGTTCATAAATGATTGAGACAGTATTGAGGTCTCGGATAAGGTATTTTTTATATAGGCCATGTTAATCCTTTAAAGTTTTTATGTGGTCTGTAGGTGTTGTGTTTATGCACAGCTTTGGTCAGAGCTGCTTGCATGCTTTGAGTAGAATCCTCGAGAAGGGTTGGTAGATTATAAAAATTCTTCACGAAAGGTGCGTTTGCCGCGTTCAATACCGCCGTTATATTGGGGTGTAAGCTCCCCACCGCGGTTTATTCACCCTTTTTGGGTATGTTCAAAATTTTGTCAAAAAAAAGGGTTGTTTCTATACAACCCTAATTTTTTACTTAAAGATTGGGTGCACAACAAT
>CAYGPH010000087.1:0-2425 GCA_964351815.1 uncultured Verrucomicrobiales bacterium
CAGGCTGAAAACTATCAGGGGCTTGTTGCGGATGATGTTATAGCAGCTGATATAAACGCTATGGTGCAACTGTTCCAAGACGATGGAGGTTTTGAAACCTATATACAAAGACATCTCTCAGCCGTTTGGGGGACATGGGTTTAGTAAGTGCGTAGTGTTAATTAGCGGATATTCAAACCTACTGGGGAAGGAAGATTTGTATTAGGATAGGGAACCTTGACAATAATACCTTGGTAGACATAAATAATTTAAAGAAATAAGCACAGGCAGAAGATGATGAAAATATATTTGTTAATACCAGTATTAGCCTTTGGCAGCTGTTTTGCGGCAAGTTATAGCTTAGATGATGCTGCAGGTGTTGCAAGCAGTAGATCTTCATCATCAGAGTTAGTTGCCACCTCTGATCAGGAAATGGAACAGCCTCCGCAGCATTTAAGTTTAGAAGAACTATGTACAGAATTACCGCGTATTTCAATAGGTGTTCTAAGGAAAATCCCTGAAGAAAAACGCACAAAGGCTTTTACTACTACCTGTAATCAATTATTTACCGATGGTATGTATGGAGATGATCGTCTTACAATCATTGAATATGTAAGTAAGCTTGAACCCGAATACTACGTTGCCTTTACTACTACCTGTAGTCAATTATCAGAAGGTATAAATGGTGATAATCGTAGTGCATTCATAGAAGTAGTAAGTAAGCTTGATGCATCGCTTTATTACAGTGAACCCTTTACTTCTACCTGTAAGCAATTATTTACGGATGGTATGAATATTTATGATCGTAATACAGTCATTGAAGCAGTAAGTAAGCTTGAACCCAAACACTACGCTAACTTTGTTAAAACCTGTAATCAATTATCAGATGGTATGGATGATAACTATCGTCGTTTTGTTATTAAAGTAGTAAGTAATATTAAGCCCGAACACTACACTGATTTTATTAGTACCTGCAAGCAATTATCTGAAGGCATAGATCATGGTTATGGATTAGACATTGAAGCTGTAAGTAAACTTAATGCATCGTTTTATAACAATGAACCCTTTATTAGTGCCTGCAAGAAATTATCAAATGATATGAATTATAGTATTCTTAGTGATGGCATTGAAGCTTTAGGCAAGGTTAAGCCCGAGCACTACGATACCTTTATTGATACATGTAATCAATTGTACACTGATGATATGGAAGATGATGATCGTCATTTAGTTATTAAAGTAGTAAGCACGCTTGAACCCGAACACTATGATACCTTTACTACTGCCTGTAAGAAATTATATACAGGTATGGATGATGATCGTCGTTTAGTTATTAAAGTTGTAAGTAAGGTTAAACGCGAACACTACACAGACTTTTTTAGAACATGTAATCAATTATCAGATTGTATGATTGGTTCCTATCATAGTGATGTCATTCGAGCTGTAAGTAAGGTGAAACCCGAACATTACGCTGCCTTTATAACTACCTGTAAGCAGTTCTTTACGGATAATATGGATGGTGATGATCGTCGCAAAGTCATTGAAGATGTAAGTAAGGTTAAACCCGAAGACTACGCTACCTTTACTAGTACCTGTAAGCAATTATTTACCGATGGTATGGGTGGTGATGATCGTCGTGCAGTCATTAAAACAGTAAGTAATATTAAACCCGAAGACTACGCTGCCTTTACTACTACCTGTAAGCAATTATTGACCGATGGTATGGGTGGTGATGATCGTCGAGCAGTCATTAATGCTGTAAGTAAGCTTGAGGCATCGTTTTATAACAATGAACCCTTTCTTAATACCTGTAAGCAATTATTTACGGATGGTATGGATGGTGATTATCGTCGTTTAGTGATTGAAGCTGTAAGCAATGTTAAACCCGAGCACTACGATACCTTTCTTAATACCTGTAAGCAATTATTGACAGATGGTATGAGTGTTTATAATCGTGTATTAGTCATTATAGCTGTAAGTAAAGTTAAACCTGAAGACTACGAACCCTTTACTGCTACCTGTAAGCAGTTATTGACGGATGGTATGGGTGGTGATAATCGTCGTAGAGTCATTGAAGCTGTAAGTAAGCTTGAGGCATCGTTTTATAACAATGAACCCTTTCTTAATACCTGTAAGCAATTATTTACGGATGGTATGGATGGTGATTATCGTAATTATATTATTCATGCCGTAAGTATGCTTGATGCATCGCTTTACAGTTTTTTACAAACCTTTGGCCAAGGTAACCGCCACTTTTTTACTTCTGTTCCAGCTGCTAGATTTCTTCGAGCAATTGAACAACATCAAGGTGCATGGACAGAAACTGCCTTACGCACCATACTTACCCGTTTATGGCATGACTATAACCACAATGCAGGGCCTGGTGCTACCCAGGGCTTGGCCTTTGAAATTCATAACTACGCTAATGCCGTGAACCCAAAAGTTTTAG
>CAYGPH010000088.1:0-2406 GCA_964351815.1 uncultured Verrucomicrobiales bacterium
TTCTTCTGCCGTAGCTTTTATTTTTTCCTTAGGCGCAGCGGTTTGTTTTGCAATTTGCTTATATTCAATTAACAAGGGTTTGGGAATTTGGGTGTTTTGGGGAGAGCTAAAACGAATATCCGCATAAAAAATTACAAGAATTATTAGGTGTAAGCCTATTGATATTAGCGCTGATTTACGCACTTTTAATTTACCTTGTTTTTTTAGGAGTTATAGCTGTTGGCATTTCAGCAAGCAGAGAAACTTTTTCAAAACCAGCGGCAGCTAAATTTCCCATGACTTCCATCACTTTACCGTAGGAAAGTTCTTTGTCACCACGTACATAAATACGGGGGTTTTGTTCGTTAACCGTCATATTTTTAAGTTTTGCAGCAAGATTATTAAAATCAACGGCTGAATCTTGAATGAATGTATCGCCCTTACTATCAACACTTACAATGATAGGTTCAATATTATCGTTCATTTTGGCAGCAGTAGTTTTTGGTAAATCTACGGGAACACCAACCGTTAGCATAGGTGCTGTTACCATAAATATCACCAATAATACTAACATTACATCAACTAAAGGGGCAATATTGATATGCGTTGACTCACCCAAACTAGTACGTCTGCCTTGTTGCCTACGCGATGATGAATAATGCATCATGCTTTACGCCCGTTCTTCGAGTTGGCGTGAAATTATTGCGCTGAACTCGCTACTAAATGCTTCTAAACGATTGGCATAGCGATTGATATCGGAAGATATTTTTGTATAGGCAATTGCTGCAGGTATGGCGGCTAACAAACCAATTGCCGTGGCAAAAAGTGCTTCGGCTATTCCAGGCGCGACAACGGCAAGATTTGTGTTTTGCATGGCTGCAATGTTTTCAAAACTGTTCATAATGCCTAGAACTGTTCCAAAGAGGCCAATGATAACCCCGTTAGTACCAAGGGAAGATAAAAAACCCATATGGCGCTCAAGATTATCAAGTCCACGGTTTAAGGTAACATGCATTACCCTTTCAACCCTTTGCTCAAAGGTTCCACGGGCGTTGGCGGTTTTCACATAACCCTTGGAATTTGAACGACGCCATTCGCGCATAGCAGCAAGAAAAACAGCCGTCATAGGTTCATTCAGGCTATTTTGCAAACGATTATAAAGATCATCTAAGGGGCCGCCAGACCAAAAGGCTTCTTCAAACTGATCTGCTTGGCGGTTAAGTTGACGAAGGCGAATAGTTTTGTAGACAATAATTGTCCACGACCATACAGACGCTACTGCCAAACCCAGCATGATAATTTTTATGGAAAATTCCGCCCCAAGAAAAAGATCCCACATGGACATGCCTTCAGATATGGCCGTTTGTTGAACAGCACCAACGATAGCTTCACCAGCATTTTCGGTAGCCTGAACAATATTAGTAGGAGAGCCCATAAATTATGTTTACCTAACCGTTAAAAGGAATCACACGGCTACGCGCGGCGTTATAAGCACTTTTTTGGTTTACAACAACTGCAACACGCTGGCCATTACTTAGTTTCGGTTCTGCACCTTGCGCTACGGTCATAATATCGCCACGATCAAGTTGAACCGTATATTCAAAACCTTGTTGGTTCAGTAATGCTTGTTCCGCAAAGTGTCCACCAACACCACCTGCTAAACCACCAACTAAAGCTGCTACGGTGCTCCCTCTGCCTTTTCCAACAGTGGAACCAAGTACAGCGCCACTAACAGCACCTACACCAGCGCCCACACCTGGTTTAGAACGGTCTGCAGCGTTAATGTTAATAACACGAACATTCGTAATGTACCCTGGCAAAGATTGACTTGGGGTCCCTACATCTGCTAATGAATAATCGCTTCCACCTAATTGAGGAGCGCATCCGCTTTGGGATAAACCCAATGCCATAAGGGAAACAGCTGTTAAAAGTTTATTGGTTAATGATTTCATATAAAAATTTTAATAAATAATAATAATTGTATGTTACCCGAGGCTTCTGATCAAATAAAGCGCTTTTTGTGAAGTGTATAGGTTTAGATTCAAGCTTAAATAAACTTATATCCCCTTAGAATATGTTTAAAACATACATCTTGTGGTCAATTCAAATGCCTAAAACTATTTTAACATCTACAAACATAAAAAAAATTTACATTCAAAAAATATTGTTGTAATTTCGTATAATTTCAAAACCTAACGGTGAACTTTATGTCTAATTTTTACAACCAGACTTGTGAAAAAAACTAACAACATCCTAAAGTAAAGTCCTTAATACTCATATTTGTTAAAAGCAATTGCATTTCGCATTGAAGATCTTGCAACTTGAAGATCTTGCAACAATTTCTAGGTTTTTCCACGAGTTTTCATAAAAAGATATATTTTTATAATTAACAAACTTATTTGTGGAAACCTTATATGTTAAAAAATG
>CAYGPH010000089.1:0-2391 GCA_964351815.1 uncultured Verrucomicrobiales bacterium
ATGATTTAAAAGAAAATCAAAATATAAAATATATGAACTTACTGAAAATTCTAATGAAAATATTAATAGATTGAATAGTTCTATAGAAAAAGCAGACAGTAAAATCTCAGAATTAAATGAAAAATCAAAGTCTCTAGAAAGTGAACTCGCTACAATCGAACAACAAGCGCAAACGCAACTTGCAGAATTTAATAAACAATTTCAAAGTACTCAAGAATCCAATCAAGCTAAGTTTGATAGTACGCTTGAAAAACTTAGCAATAAATTCTTAGAATTATTAGACAAGAAACAGGCTGTTATTGAAGCTGAAATTGAAAAATATAAAAATAGAATTGACGATGAGTTTGCAAAATTTTCAGTTAAATCAGGAACTATTGTAGACGTTTTAGAAAAACTAAAAGATGATGCTGAAACTGTATTTGGAGTAGTTCAAAATACAGTTCAAGCTGGTGCACATAAGAAATACGCAGATGCGGAAAGAAAAACCGCAAATCGCTTTAGATACGGGGCTTTTGGTCTAATGATTTTAGCTGTAGCTTTTCTAATTGTCCCCGAATTAGTGACTTTTGTTAAAGGCGACAAAGGTGTTGGAGAATTTATATTGGGAATTGATTGGACTGCGTTGCTAAAGAGATTACCTGTATCTGCTGTTCTTTTTGCGCCGGCACTCTATCTAGCGAGAGAGTCAAGTCAACATAGGCAGAATGAATTTAAAAATAGACGTAAAGAACTTACTCTCCTTACTATAGACCCCTATCTTGCTCTTATAGAAGATGAAGGTAAGAGGCAGGATTTGAAATGTCAAATTGCTCTTGATATTTTCGGCGATAGTAATGCGTCATCAAACAAAGGTGCTGAAACTAGTGATGTGTTAGCGCAATTATCTAATTTGACAAATAATTTATCTAAATTTATTAAGAAATAGAAAAAATTATTTAATTATTACAACCGTAGTATTTGCTCTTAATAATGTTTCAATCTCTTTCATGACGTTTCGTTTATTGCTTAATGAGTTAAATGAAACAGCATCAAAATCTTTAGATTTATTCACTAACTTCGTTGCTTCTTGTTTTGATATTTTCATTGTATTTCCTCTAATTCAACTTCATCTGAATATCCAGCGCAAAGCTGTTCTTCTAGATAAGTGACGTACAGTGTACAAGCTGTCTCTATGAGTTCAGTTCTAGTGTCGAAATTACTGAATAATCTTATTTCATCAAGACGCTCAATAAGCTTAGGATTGATACGTAATGCGATTTGTCTTTTATGTTCGTAATTGCTCATTTCTTATCTCATGTTTCTTGTGACATTGCTTAATCTCTCAATAGACATCTGCATTCTTGATGAAATAATGCTGGATAGCGCAGAGTTGGCTGCATTAAGTAAATTCATTTCTGCTAATATCAAAAATTGCTCATTTGCCGCCGCCTGACCTGCTTTTCGTGCAAGTGCTGTAGAGCGTTCTAAAATGCTTAAATGTACTTCTGTGACCTTCCTCAAGCTTATACGGGCGGATTTATCGTCTTTTAATGTTTTCATGACTGGATGATTAAAAATTAACGGATGTGCATCACTAAGTTTAATTAACGTCTCACGGGTTTCATTATCGACTGGATTGTTGAAATCTATGAATTCTTTAAACCTCATTAGATTATTCATGGCGTATGTCTTTCTGTAAATGTTGTCATATACAGATATTTATACATTCGGGGATGTGACGTATTATGAAGGGTATAAATTTTTGATAAACATGCAGGCGGTTATCAAATATCTAGCTTTATGGTTTTTAAAGTTAATCTCATAGTATATGCTTGTAGTATGAAATATAATCAAACCCATCTTGATGTTTTTAAAAATCACTTATCAAAGGATGAAGGCTGGGCTGGAAGCGATATTAGAAAATGGTGGGATTACGTTACAGACAAGAAAAAATGTAATCTCGCATCAATAAAAATTACCCGCAAAGAACTTAAAAATTTATGCCATAAAGATAGTGGCTATAGAAATGAAGAGTGTTTGGGTGCAGTAATGGCATGGGGCGGGCAAAATCGTAAACATGGAAAGATTTTATTTAGCCGCTTTGATGAAATCGAACCTATCATTGCAGATATGCGTAATGGCAATATTGATTATATTGAATCCTATCAAAGGTTTGACCAAGTTTGGCAACAAAATAAGCCTTTAGGCATGGGTGCGGCATATTTCACAAAATTGATATTCTTTTGTGAGCCAAGTCATCAAGGCTTTATTATGGACCAATGGACATCAAAATCTACAAATTTGCTATGTGATGATAGTGTTATTCATCTTCAACAGGGGCATGTTTCAAAGAAAAATAATCTTAAAACGTATGGTAAATTTTGCTCTATAGTTCAAGGTATAGCTAAAGAG
>CAYGPH010000090.1:0-2340 GCA_964351815.1 uncultured Verrucomicrobiales bacterium
CTTTTGTAAGCGTGGAGTATTAATTTCTAAAAAGCTATGACTTGCGTCACCAGTGGTAGAAAGTGCAAATTGTGTAAAATTTCGCATGGCAGCTAATGCCCTAGCACAAGCACGTGCACTAGCCTGATTTTGTCTTTTATCCATAAGCCAGGCGCGAATTGTTATGGGTTTTACTAAGGTAAAATTATCTAATGATAATGGTGCGTTATGATACTTTAGGTAAAAACTTTCAAAGGCTATAAAATCTGTAATGTACGCCCTGATTGTATGAACAGAAAAGTTGCGTAACCTTAGATCTTGTTGCCAGTTTAAAAAGTATTCATGCAAATTTTTTTTCATTAAATGTTAACTTGGCCAATGTATTGTGTATACAAGTTTAACACATCAAAGCTTTAAAAGGTGGACTAGAATGAGCGGACTAGCTAAGGCACTTGAAAATGCTGGCCTGCTTGACAAAAATCAAATTCTTTTAGCGACAGAATATGCGTTAAAAACTAACCAAACCTTTCAGAGTTCCATTATTAGGATGGGTTTTTTGGGCTTTGAAAAGTTAAAACCTATGGCTGAATTGTGTTTTGGTTACCCAAGTAGCACTTTGGCAAAACCCGTTGAACACAATTTACTTGATCCTGACATTGCAAAGCAAAATCATAGCTATGCTTATGAAAGGAATAATACTATTTACCTTATCATGGACGATCCTTGTGATATTATTACCCAAGATAGGGTTGTACAAAAAATAAATAGCCATTTGCCAATAAAGGTTTTTTTTCTTCCCTGGGCTATTATGCTGCAATGGTTTGATGATGATCAGATCTTATATAAGAATGATCTCGATACTATAATTACCAATGCATTGCAACGGGGCGCCACAGATATCCATTTCTTTTGTGAAAAATATTTGGTAGAAGTGCGTACTCGAGAGCTTGGTATTTTACTAAAGCAAAAAACCCTAGATTATAGTGCTTATCAGCGCCTTTTGCTTCAAACCAAAATGCAATGTAACTTAGATATTGTTGAAAAACGTAAACCGCAATCTGGTAGTTGGCTGCACCAAAGCTTTCATGCAAAAACTGAATGCCGGGTGTCTTTGCATCCAGCAAAACATGGGGAAAGTTTAGTGATTCGGCTTTTTCCCGAAGGAAGAAAGTCTATACAGCTTGAAGAATTGGGCTTTTCCAGGGGTATTTGTGCTAATTTGCGTGAGCTGGTTTGTCAAAAATCAGGACTAATTATTGTCGCAGGTCCAACGGGAGGGGGTAAATCAACCACATTACATGCTTTGATTCAAACCCTAGAGATCGAAAAGCTTAATGTCATGACCCTTGAGCAACCGGTTGAAAATATTATTGCTGGTATTCGGCAAACCGAGCTGCGCGATAATGGTGTTATGTCTTATGCTGATGGGATTCGTTCTATTTTACGCCATGATCCAGATGTAATGCTAATTGGTGAAATTCGTGATGAAGACACGGCAAAAATGGCCCTGAGAGCAACACTAACTGGTCACCTTGTATTAACTACGTTGCACGCTAAAGACGTTTACAGTGTTCCTGCAAGGTTATACGATTTAGGAATTAAGCCTTCTATGCTTAGTGGCCAACTGCTGGCTATTATGCATCAATCCCTAGAGACGAATCAGGAAAAACAATCACGTTTTGCAAGGGGTGACCTGCTGATTATTACTCCTGAATTAGACGAGGCAATTGCATACGGTGCAAGCGTTTTTGACTTAAAAAAACTAGCAAAATCCCATTGGCAAAATGCAAACTTAGATAAAGAATATAAATGCAGTGGCGCCATTAGCTATCGTTTACAAGATAGTGCGATGGATCCTGAATAGGTATTATTCGGTTAATTATGATCTGTGTTCTTAACAATAATTTAACATATTAAAACTACCTACATGACCAGTGTATAAGTACTTAGATGAATAATGATATTTGAAAATAATCAATACTTTGATAATCATGAAATGGTGAATTTTTGTTATGATAAAGAATCTGGATTAAAAGCTATTATAGCAATTCATAACACAAATTTAGGTCCTGCCCTTGGCGGTTGTAGGTACTGGTGTTACGAACAAAATCAAGATGCCCTAACAGATGTTTTGCGTTTATCAAAGGGGATGACCTATAAAGCTGCATTAGCAGATCTTCCTTTAGGTGGTGGTAAAACAGTGATACTTGCAGATAAAGAAAAACAAAAAAATCCAGCATTTTTCAAAGCTTTAGGAAAATTTATTAACCGTTTAAACGGAAGCTACATTACCGGTGAAGACGTGGGTACAAGCGTTGATGACATGGAATCCTTAAAAAAACATACGGACTATGTGATAGG
>CAYGPH010000091.1:0-2259 GCA_964351815.1 uncultured Verrucomicrobiales bacterium
GTGGTCAACTTAGGTCATGGTATTGATAAAACAACCCCAATAGACCATGTGGAAACATTTATTAATCAAGTCAAAGCGTTTAAAGGATAGCATTTATGAAAGTGGCAGTGGTTTTAACGAACCTTGGGGGACCAGACAGCATGCAGGCCGTGCGCCCTTTTTTGTTTAATTTGTTTTATGATCCGGCAATTTTACAAATCCCCAACCCCTTTCGCTACCTGTTAGCCCAACTTATTTCCCGTACCCGCAAGAAAAAGTCTCAGGCTATTTATGAAAAAATGGGTGGAAAATCGCCTATTTTGGCAAACACCTTAAAGCAAGCAAATGCTTTGCAGTTCGCATTAAACGATAGTGGGCACGAGGCCTATGTTATTCCTGCCATGCGCCATTGGCGACCGTTCACAAAGGATGCGGCCGAATCTGTGCGTTCGATAAACCCAGATAAAATTATTTTGTTACCGCTTTATCCACAATTTTCTGTAACAACAACGGAATCTTCAATTGATGACTGGAAAAAAAATGCCCCAGACCAAGCGGCAAAAACTATATATGAATGTTGCTATTTTGTAGAGCCAAGTTTTATTCAGGCCCATGTAGATACGATTGTACCATATTTACAAAAGGCAGCAAAACACGGGGTGCCTAAAATACTCTTTTCTGCCCACAGCCTGCCGCAAAAGGTTATTGACAAGGGTGATCCCTATCAGGTGCACGTGGAGGCCACCGTAGGGGCAATTATGAAGGAATTAAGGGTGGTGTATCAACAACAAGTTAATCATACAATTTGTTATCAAAGCAAAGTTGGTCCTATTCCCTGGCTCGGGCCTCCAACAGAAAAAGAAATAGAAAAATCAGGCGACCTTCAGGAGCCCATAGTTGTTGTGCCAATAGCCTTTGTCTCAGAGCATTCTGAAACGTTGGTCGAGCTAGACATGGACTATTATGATTTGGCCGTAGAAAGGGGTGTTCCCTATTATGGAAGGGTGCCTGCATTGGGTGATCATCCCTTGTATATTCAAAGCTTAAAAAATCGCGTGTTGGCTCTGTTAGATGACAAACCTACTTTTGGGCCATGCTGCCAAGATTTTCAAGATCCCTTAAAACCTGTTCTGTGTTGGCGCTTGCAGCACCCTCAGTAGCTTGGGTGGCGGCTGATTGTGTTGTTACAATTGGCTTTTCAGGTACTGCATTGGCAATAAGCTTTAGTAATGCCACCTGTTCTGGTGGGCTTTGCTGTAAGCCAACAATAATTTGAGGAAAAGTTTTGTTTTCCCATGAGCCTATCAAGCTTAGCAGCATAGGTGCAGGGCTATGGGGCTCTTTGTCTAGTAAGTATGCACTAATATCACGTATAGCTTTGTAAACATCTGAGCGCTCACTAATAAGGTTCTGTGGTTTATCGGGTGATACTGTGTCGCTATTTTGGACAAAGGATTCTGTGTTTAAAGTTGACTCTATATTTTCCTGTTTAACTGGTTTAGCTGGTTCAGGTACCAACGAAAATAATCGATAAAGCTCATCAACATGATCACACAAGTCGTCAAGGTTATAGTCTGTTTCTGACCCGTTATCGTTAAGAAATTTATTCAATGATTTAAGAGACCTTTGTAGTCCAAGAATATTACGATGAAAATTGTAAACCATAGGGTTTTTTAATTGCTGAAAGACTTCGCGAACTTTATTTATGGGGGTTAGTCCTTCTTTATCTAAAACTTTTTGATAATATTTTGCCGCTTCACCACCTTTTTTAGCTTGGTTTTCCATAGTTACAACCCTATAACACTGGTCTAAACTAGGCGGCTGGCTTAAAAAACCTCCCAAAAACGGAATGGGTTGTTGCACAAGGTGATGACTAATAGACTTAAAAAATGCCGATAAAATATGGCTGCGAAATTCATTATCTGGGGTGTTGTTTGTTTCTTTTAAGGGGTGCATACATTGCCAAAATGTTTTCAAAAACTTTTCTAATGTATCGGTAATTGCTGGTAAACTGGTAAGCCCATTTAATTTGGTGTGGGCCTCCAAAAACCAACAAGCAAGCTGAAGATCTTTTGTCTCGTTTTTTAAGGCTTTAAAACACAACTTTTCTACCAATGGCCAATCAGCCTTCTTTGGTTCTGCTTCCCATGATTCTCGGCGAGTTCCATCGTTTTCATCACGGCGAGCAGTTTGAATATCGCTATAAATTTTTTCATAACGCAACCATTTTCCACCGCCATTTGAGTGATCAGCCAAAGGCTTTAAAATAGATTTTAAATT
>CAYGPH010000092.1:0-2139 GCA_964351815.1 uncultured Verrucomicrobiales bacterium
TCAATTAAAACAATGGGTTAAACGCTATTTAAATTAGTTATCTGGTACAGACCCTTAATATTTTTTTCATTTTTTTATCCTCATACATCATTTGTTTTAATGCATTTATATAGTAAAAAAATATTATTTCAAGGTATATTTAACTATAATTTAAACTCCAGTATTAAATATTATCAAATAAAAATAATCGTAAAAGCCAGCCAAGTTTTTGCAAGACACTTTTTTCTTGCTCCATTCGCAAATATTATATAAAATTTTTTTATACTTAATCAATTAAACAAACAGAGAGGCAAAATGTCATATTTAAATAAAAAATTGTTATCAGAGTTTCTAGGAACTTTCTTCTTAATTTTCATGGGGTGCGGTGCAGCCTTGTTTGCAATGAAATTCGTTGGTTATATTGGTGTCGCTTTGACATTCGGTGTTACTTTAATGGCTTTGATTTATGCGTTTGGCCCAATTTCTGGGTGCCACGTGAACCCTGCCGTTAGTTTTGGAATGTTATTAGCTGGCCGTATGGACGTAAAAGAATTCTTAATGTATGTGATTGCACAACTTGTAGGGGCCTTTGCTGCTGCAGGATTATTATTGTTGGTTCTTCGTGGAATGTTTGGGTGCGAATTTATAAGTACATTTGCCACAAACGGATTTGGTGACTTATCCCCTGGTGGATTTAACATGACATCCGGGGCAATTGTTGAAATAGTTGCAACCTTTTTATTGGTATTTACTGTCTTAGTTTCTTCTTCTGATTCCAAAAACTCGGGATTCACAGGATTGGCAGCTGGTGCAGCTTTGGTTGTTGCTCACTTTGTGGCCTTACCAGTAACAGGGGCATCCATTAACCCAGCACGAAGCTTCGGTGTTGCCATGGTTGAAAATGGCGAAGCCTTAAAGCAACTTTGGTTCTTCTTTGTTATGCCTATGGTGGGTGGTTTGTTGGCTGCAGTTGTGTACAGATTAACGCGTTAAAAAACTTCTTTATAAACAGAAAAAGGCACCTTATGGTGCCTTTTTATTGAGTCTATATTTTATTTATCTTTAAATGCTTCTTTCGCAATTTGGGTGATACCCCCAAGTGCTCCAATCACATTCGAAGCTTCAAGAGGCATGAAAATTGTTTTTGCATTTTCAGAGCTTGCCATTTTTTCAAGGGATTTTACATATTCCTGTGCCACAAAATAGTTAATGGCCTGTGGGCTTCCCTTTACAATAGCCTCAGACATAACGCGGGTTGCTTTTGCTTCAGCTTCTGCTTGCCGTTCACGTCCTTCTGCTTGCCGAAACATGGCTTCTTTATTGCCTTCAGCTTCAAGTAAGGTTGATTGCTTATCGCCTTCAGCTTTCAAAATTTGTGCTTGTTTATAACCTTCTGCAACCAGTATTTTAGACCTTTTTTCACGTTCAGCCTTCATCTGGCCAGCCATTGCATCTAAAAGATCTTTCGGCGGTGTTATATCTTTAATTTCAATGCGCGTAATTTTAATACCCCAAGGATCGGTCGCACGGTCAACCACTTGCAAAAGTTTTGCATTAATTGCTTCGCGGTTAGATAAAAGTTCATCTAAATCCATTGATCCCATAACAGCACGAACATTTGTAATGGTTAGATTTTCAATTGCAAGTTCTAAGTCCGTTACTTTATATGCGGCATTAGAAGCATCTAAGACCCGATAAAAAACAACCCCATCTGCCCGAATGCCTGCATTATCTTTTGTGATAACCTCTTGCGAATTAAAATCCAAGACATTTTCCATCATGTTAACATTGCGTCCAATACGATCCACAAGGGGGATAATGAAATGAAGTCCGGGTTCTAACGTTTTTATGTATTTTCCAAAACGTTCAACTGTTGCGTTATACCCTTGTTTGACACGTGCAATACTTAGCCAAATTAATTGTAAAAAAATTGGGATTAAAAAAATATAAAATTTATAAGTCATCGGTCTCTCCTTTTATGATTTATTGTTATTGTTTAAGAAGAGGGAATAAAATAATCCAGATATGGATTCTCTTGTTTTCCTTCTATAATACATATAGGTATTAATTGGAAAAATTCAAGGGATTCAAGACGATATAATTATTTTTTGGGGCTGTACCAGATAACTAATTTAAATAGCGTTTAACCCATTGTTTTAA
>CAYGPH010000093.1:0-1108 GCA_964351815.1 uncultured Verrucomicrobiales bacterium
CTATTCGATTAGGAAAAGGTTTTGTTTCTATTATTGGAATAAACTGCTTCCAACGAAATTTTGATGATGCAATAGATATGCTGAGGCAGGTTGCCAATATCTATTTAGAAAAATAATTTTATTTTACGTTGTAAACTATAAATTTTGACCACGTAAATGTAGCATTTTAATCTGGAGGCAGGAAGTCCATTTATTTCCCACTGCCTATTAATTTCTTACTAAATCAAATTTAAATATGATAGTTTGTATGAAATATCAAGATATGCTTATTCTATGTTAAAATACTGCTTGCTTTTTTTGTGTATTAGTTTTGGTTATCTGCAATCACAAGATACTACCGCGCAAGACAATACTGCCACCTCAATGATAATTGAATCGCTTAAGGGTAAGGTTAGTAATGATGATTTAGTTTCTGGTGATGCTTTTTACAAATTTTTGCAGGATCTTTTTAAAACTGATGCTAGTGCTTTAACTGACAGCCAAAAAGTGCAATTTTTGAAAGTCATTGGCTTTACAGTTGATTACAAATTTATGGACTTGGATGAACCTAACAAAATTACTGAGTTGCAAGGGTATGGACAAGTATTTTTGAATACAAACAAGGATCCATTTGATACATCAACGATACAAAAGGCAATAGAAACCATTCTTATACCCCTTAGGGCCTATATTTTAAGGAATTTTGCGAGTCAAAGCCCAGACGATGGAAGCCTTGATTTATCTGGTAAAGGAATAACGAATCTCGAAGCTGGGGTATTTTCTGGCTTAACGAACCTAACTAAACTTGATCTTAATAAAAACAACCTAACACAGCTTAATGCTGAAACCTTTAGTAGTTTAACAAAACTGACTAATCTTTATATTGATTGGAATAAGCTCTCAAATATAGATCCCAAAGCCTTCAGCGGCTTAACAAACCTTAAAGTATTGTCTTTATATAAAAATGAACTCACACAGCTTGATGCTAAGACCTTCAGTGGATTAACGAAGCTGACTGAGCTTGATCTTAGTTATAACAAGCTCACACCTCTGGATGCTAATACCTTTCGAGGATTAACAAACCTTAAAGTATTGTCTTTATATAAAAATGAACTCACACAGCTTGATG
>CAYGPH010000093.1:1208-2084 GCA_964351815.1 uncultured Verrucomicrobiales bacterium
ATCTTAGTTATAACAAGCTCACACCTCTGGATGCTAATACCTTTCGAGGATTAACGAAGATGACTGAGCTTGATCTTGGTCGTAATAATCTGGGACATATTGATGCTGCTATCTTCAAAGGTTTATATAATCTTAAAGTATTGCATCTATCTAGCAATAGCCTAACAAAGCTTGATGCTAACACCTTTAGTGGCTTGAAGAACCTGACAGTTCTAGTTTTAAGTCGTAATCAGCTCACAAAGCTTGTTGCTAATACCTTTCGTGGCTTGACGAACCTGACTGTGCTTGCTCTTATATACAATGACCTCACACAAATTGATGCTAACGCCTTTAGTGGCTTAACAAGCCTTGAAGTTTTGGATTTCTATAGCAATAAGCTCACACAGCTTGATGCCGCCACCTTTAGTGGCTTGACGAACCTTAAAATGTTGTATCTCCGTAGGAATCAGCTCACAAAGATTGATCCTAAAACCTTTAGCAGTTTAACAAAGCTGACTGAGCTTAGTCTCGGTGGTAATCAGCTCACAAAGATTGATCCTAAAATCTTTAGTGGTTTAACAAAACTGACTAATCTTCATATTGATTGGAATAAGCTCTCAAAGATAGATGCAAATACCTTTAGAGGCTTAACGAACCTGACTGTGCTTAGTCTTGGTGGCAATCAGCTCACTACGATTGATGCTGATACCTTTAGTGGTTTAACGAACCTGACTGGTGTGCTTGTTAAAGACAATAAGCTCTCAGAGGAAAATATTAATGAACTTCAAAAAAAGGGTATTCCTGCAGTGGTGGAATACACTATGTAATATCAGTGAAGAAACGGGATTGATTATTATTTTTTTTGGGGATGAAGCCTTAATAGCTGGGGATAGTAAA
>CAYGPH010000094.1:0-2072 GCA_964351815.1 uncultured Verrucomicrobiales bacterium
AGATTACATGAAAAACGCCATGCCAAATAAAGACGGGACGCCGCGGGAGTACCCCGGGCTTTACATTTTCGACCGATGCAAGTATTTTCAAGACTTGGTCCCCTCTTTGCCCCGCTCTGATAAGGATCCGGACGATATCGACACAGAAAGTGAAGACCATATCGCTGATATGTTGAGATACCGTCTAACTAAAACCAAGATGTCGATGAGTAGGAGCACGTACCGATGATTGCGGACAAAAACGACCCGAGCACACCGTCTCTCTTCTATAATCTGATGAGAGAGCGTTGGGATGTCGTCTGTGATGTAGCAGGCGGTACTGAGGCTATGCGCGAAGCGGGCCAACGTCACCTGCCGCGCCACCACATGGAGCCTTACGGTGCCTATAAAGAGCGTTTAGAGCGTGCCGTGTTTTTCAACATGTTCTCTCTGACAACAGATTATTTAGTGGGCAAGCCCTTCGCAGAACCCGTTAAATTATCCGAAGAAGTCCCCGAGCCTATTCGCAAAATGGCGGATGACATTGACCTACAGGGTAATGACCTAAATCAATACTGTCAGATGTGGTTTAAATGCGCTTTGCAAAAAGGCTACAGCCACACCTTGATCGAAACCCCTGCAACTGATGGGGGCGTAATCACCCTCGCAGAGCAGCGCCGCCAAAACATTAGACCTTATTGGGTGCATATTGAACCCGACAACTTGATTGCAGCTGAAGCTACTCGGGTAAACGGCAAAGAGACCTTGACACACATCCGCTTTCGCGAATTTGAAGTGGAGCGTGATGGATTCTCTGAATCCGAAGTTGAATATATCAAACAGTTAGAAGTCACGGACCTAGTCGGGGTCGGGGACCCTGAGCATTACCGAGTAGAGCTGACACGTTGGCGCAGAGGGTCTGGGCTTGGTTCTTCAGCTTGGACAGAAGTTGAACGTCGACTGACTGACCTAAAAGGCATCTCTTTGGTCACATTTTATACTGACCGAGAAGACTTCATGGTCAGTAAACCTCCTTTACTTGATTTGGCGTATCTAAACATCAGTCATTGGCAGTCAGAAAGCGATCAACTCGCAACTTTGACTGTCTCACGTTTCCCTATGCTTGCTGCATCTGGCGTGACAGAATACAGTGATGAAGAGGGCGGACGCCCTTCAGTTATTGTGGGACCCCATGCTCTCCTAACTACAGATGACCCGCAAGGGCGCTTCTATTATGTTGAGCACAGCGGAGCTGCGCTAACGGCCGGTGAGAAACATGCTTCTCAGCTTGAAGCTCGCATGGCACTTTATGGTGCTCAGCTCCTAAAACCCCGACCTGATCGAGAAACTGCGACCTCTAGGTCCCTTGATGAGGCAGCAGCAACTGCCCCGCTCCAACGCATGACTTTCGCGTTCTTGGATGTGGTCACGCTTGCCCTTCAGATCACAGGGGAACTCGCAGGCGTGCCTTTCACCGGATCCGTTCGTATGAAAACAGACTTTGCTCTTGCGGAGAACGAAGTGACCGACCTGCAAACACTTGTGACCATCCGCAAGGACCGTGAAATCAGTCGTGACGCCGCGCTTACAGAAATGAAGCGCCGTAACGTGCTGCATGATGATTACGACCCAGACAAGGACCTTGTACAGCTGAAGAAAGAGGCAAAGGAGTTAGCTGAACTTATGCCTGCCCCAAAAGAGTCTGGGCAGGAAAAACCCGGCGGCGTAAAGGACAACCCTAATGATGGAACTAACACAAATCCCGCAAAAACAGAGTAAGTTGCTGGTTACGAGGTCCAGCATCACACTTTAGGCGGTGATCGACTGCGCGATATGCTCTACCTGCAAACTTACCCGCAGTTGCGGTTTCGAGATAGAAAGCATCCCGTAGGTCTATTCCCTAAGTCATCACGAGTCACTGATCGTGCGCAGGAGTGTTAACGCCCTCACGGCACACTTTGGACAAACATTGCCCTTTGTGTAAGTTACATTTACTGTTTTTTTAAAGTTCTGTCAATAGAATTCTTACTAAATTTGCAATCTGGTATTCAGTCTGCGTAGATTGAAGTGTCGAATTTGGCGTGAGGCCAGTC
>CAYGPH010000095.1:0-2062 GCA_964351815.1 uncultured Verrucomicrobiales bacterium
ACTCTTCTTACATCCTTAATCTAGCACTTTTATTCAACTTATGCAGCGGTCTTAAATCAGCCAGCACATTTTCCCAAATTCCAAGCGTGCAGACGCCCCGAAAATAGCCATAAACCGTCTTCCATGGGGGAAAATCGGTCGGCAACATACGCCACTGACACCCTGTTTTTACCGCATATAAAATGCCATTTGCTAGGCTTCATTGGCTGTGTATGGCGCGGTTTCCGTACTTGCCTGTGGCAAAATGATGCTTGATCATATCCCAATCGTTATCTCTGTCAAATCGCCTGGATAACCCATAAGTCCTCTCTTTCAAGAGTGTTTACAGCAAATCTATCTTAATTTTTAAATTCCATTAAAACAGATTCTTAAATACCATTATTAGGTGTTAGCCCCCTAGATATTTCATGCGTTGGCCCTGATTTTTAATAAATTACAGTTGATATTTTTTGCTTTTTTGATATGATCAAATTTAAATTGGGGTATAGCCAAGCGGTAAGGCATCGGTTTTTGGTATCGACATCCCAGGTTCGAATCCTGGTACCCCAGCCATTTTTTTGAAAAAATTGCAAAGTCCAAACATATATACCTAACCTTAAAAAAGGTTAGGACTTCATATAAAAACATTTATTCTTCTATGCCTACCTATACCTGCTTATGGATTTTTTTGTGGTAGGGCATGCTCCATAGGGTAATAAGGCACATAACGCTTAAATACACACCCACCCATAAACTATTACCTGTCAATTTATATATGAGCAGTGATATAAATACCTTTGTTCCCCCAATGACTAATCCCGAAAAATTTGAAGCATAAAGGTTTAATTCAACACCATAGCTTATTTTTTTTATACTTTCAGCTATCCAATTTGAATTAGGAATTGAAAACAAAGAATTTCCAAAAAACAATAAAATTCCTATAATCGTTACAGGCGTTAGAGTAGGGTGAAACTGAAGTTCATAGAGTAAAAAAGGAGCATAAATTGCCATCATAATAGCACTAATTTTTGCAAGCTTTTCACATGAAAACTTATTAATTAGTTTTGATGCTAAAAAACTCATTGGTATACCTAAGGCTATAATAATGCATGTGCCATATAAAATATGACCAAGCTTATGATGGGGGTGCATTACGTATAACAAGGGTGGAAAAACACTAAAAGGTAGGGCATAGCTTATAGTGCTTACCGCAAAATTTGGAACCAAAAGAATGGAGTGCAATATTACTTTTACACTAGTTCTTTTTTTTTGCTGTTTAATTTTTAGGTTAAAACTAAAATTTTTTGTTAGAAAAGTTAATTTTGAATATAAGAAAATTCCAAAAACACCAAAAATGATAAAAAAATATTTTATATAATGTGTGTGATTTTGTGTGCAAACATATGCTGCACAAAATGTAGCAAAAATAGTTATAACACTATATATCATATTTGAATATGAATACCATTTTGGTCGAGACATACTTTTATGATCTTTAAGTACGACCATAAAAGAAACAATTAATTTTGAGCGCGAACAAAAAACACAAACAAATTTTAGTAACGTAATCATTATGAAACCAAGTAAGCCAAAAGAATCGTATTTAGGTGCAAAGGCTATTAGGATAGAACAAACAGAAATACCAAGAATAGATAATGAAAATACTTTTTCAGGATATTGAGATGCAGGTTTGGTCATAAAAAAAGTTGATACTGGCAATGCTAGAAGTGAAAAAAATACTCCTGCATAACCAATTAATAAACCTGTTTGACGGTCCATATTTGTGGGTAAATATTCGTGAATAAAGCCAGGAAGTGTAAGTGAAAAAAAACACACAAATAATGTCGTGAATATGCCACCTTCTACAAGCGCTTTTTGGTCACTATCAAAAAGGTTATAAAATAAAATCAAAGTAAATTAAAAAAACACAACTGATTTTATTTAAGGTCAATAAAGTTAATTAAACATTAAAACTTTGAATGTCGATAAACTTTATATAAAAAAGAGTAGTTGGAAGTTGTCTAGGGCGTGTAGACATTTAAATTTTCATATGAAATAATATTGTGTAGCAAATGAGAGAGAG
>CAYGPH010000096.1:0-2045 GCA_964351815.1 uncultured Verrucomicrobiales bacterium
ACCGCGTGACCTATGATATTACCTCTAAACCTCCGGGGACGATTGAGTGGGAGTAACGGCAAATTTAATTTGTTAATTAAATCAGGACGTTAGAGATTTTTTGTTGTTACAAAGTAGTTTCCAAGTTATAGTCAAATCAATGCTTTAGTTCCGTTGACTTCAAAGAAACTTACAAACTGTGGACACGATAGAAAACAATTACAAAATTAAAGACTCAACAGCTTATCTAAATCAGCAACCTGTTTTAGGCGGTAAAGCTGTAATCTATACTACACCTGCATCTAACGGTATTTATCAGTTTAGATGCTGGATTTCTGAAGAGAAAAAATACTACAGAAAAACGTTACAAACTCGCTCTAAAACAGAAGCTATGAGATTAGGCGAAGAAGAGTATTTCGGTATTATTACTAAAATTAAATCAGGACACAAGATATTTGGTCTTAGTTGGGGCGAGGTCTGCGAAGAGTATTTGAAATACACAATTGAGCGTGTAGAAACAAATCGCATTACACATGGGCGTTATAAGACAATTAGCACTCAAACGAATAAACATATTGTCCCGTTTCTTAATGCAAATTTGCGCACCAGCGAAATAGACATTAATTCATTTATGGATTACGGACTTTACAGAAGGCAAAAGAGTCCTGAAGTTCAAGATGTCACAATTCGTAATGAATATACGACAATCAACTCAATCATTAGATGGGGATTTAGAAAACGCTACTTCCCATTTGAAAGATGTAATACTGAAGAGATTAGAATTCTTGAGCCACCCAGAAGAGATACTTTTTCGATAGAAGAATACCGCGTCTTGTATAGAGAAGCACGACAATGGGTCAAAGATGCAGACACAGAAAAAGAGAAATATTATAGAAAGCTTATTCAGAGTTTCATTCTTGTAAAAGCTAATTGCTTTTGTCGTTTTGGCGAACTGAAGCAATTAAAATGGAGTATGGTTAAAATCACTAAAGATGATAACGGTACATACATGCAACTCGATTTACCCAAAGAGATTTGTAAGAATCGTAAGTCGAGAATTGTATTCTCACGTGGTGGTGAATATCTTCAACGTGTAAAAGATTTCTCTGAGTTTACTAAACCAGATGATTGGGTTTTTGTTCATATGACTAGAGATGAACAAGTTTCTAAATCTGAATATTACAGATATTGGAAAAAGCTAATGACATATTGTGGCTTAGATGAGTTAGATAAGAAGCTATCTTATTACTCATTAAGACATTTTGGCATAACGGCGAGACTGTACGCTGGTGTTAATCACTACGAAGTAGCAAAACTTGCAGGTACATCTGTTAATTTCATTGAAACGCATTATGAGCATTTGGACATGGAAAAACTTAGAAATAGCGCATCTAAATCATTTAAAATTGATAAAGATGGATTTGTGGTAAGGGACTAAGATTTATAAAACAGTTGGTATGATTATGACTCATATGTTGAAATGTTTTTAAATACATATGATAATAATACTTTGTTGTAGATTTAGAGAGTAAGCGTCATGTCAAGATATTTAGATAGTTTTGGAAAACATGGATTTGTTACAACGCTTGCAACTTACTCTCAAAAAGTTGAAGAGTTATCTCTAGTAGATGATGTTGAAGAAAATATTGTTCTAGAATTTGCAAGATTAAAAAAAGTAATTTCCTATCTAAATGATATCATGTCATCAGTAGACCCAGAATTAGTCTCTCCTCACACGCTAAACGATATGCATGGAAATATTCAGAACTCTCTCAATGAGTTTAATGCTTTTATTTCTAATGGTAACTTAGGAAACTTACAGAACGCTAATAATCATTTGGACCAAGTATTAAATCATATTTCAAGGGCTTTTGTTTTTTATTCAAAGCCAACTAAGTCTAGAATAAAAGATATTCTCAAATCTTACACGGATGTTCTAGACGAACATCTTCAAGGATTTAAAAGAATATCAAAAGAGAAAATAGATGAAGTTAGTGAAAATGCTAATGAAATTATTAATAGATTGAATAGTTATATAGAAAAAGAAGACAGTAAAATCTATGAAT
>CAYGPH010000097.1:0-1980 GCA_964351815.1 uncultured Verrucomicrobiales bacterium
GCTGACCTGTCTGGGCTTGTAAACTTAAAAACCATTGGGGATAACTTTATGAGTAGCTGCAACAGCCTAACCCATGCTGACCTTTATGGGCTTAAGAGCTTAAAAACCATTGGGGATAACTTTATGAGTAACTGCAAAAACCTAACCCATGCTGACTTTTCTGGGCTTAAGAGCTTAGAAACTATTGGGCATAGCTTTATGCATAGCTGCTACAATCTAACCCATGCTGACCTGTCTGGGCTTGTAAACTTAAAAACCATTGGGGATAACTTTATGAGTAGCTGCAACAGCCTAACCCATGCTGACTTTTCTGGGCTTAAGAGCTTAAAAACTATTGGGGATGGCTTCATGTTTTTCTGCTACAGCCTAACCCATGCTGACCTGTCTGGTCTTCAAAACATAGTAACTATTGGGAATAGCTTTATTAGCGGCTGCGACAGCCTTGAAGAAATAATAACAAATCAAAGCAACCTGGCATTAATTCAATCAAGCGTGCCAGCATACAGTAATCTACGAATAATTGTAAAATAAAGTTAAGGCTTTACCTTGATATTTTCTAATACAAATACTATATATGCAATAATGTTTTAAATTGTTGGTATTATTATGTACCGTTTATTAATTGTTCTTTGTGTCATGGGTTGCTTTTCTATGAGCGCAGCTAGTAGTGGTGATGAAACTTTAATAGAAACTTTTGAAAAATTACCCGATGAAGCTCTTTATAAAGTGTTTGAAAGCCTTAATTTTGTTGAAATATATGGCCTTTCTTGTGTCTCTGAAATAATTGACGGAAGATTAAACGATTATCGGAAGCATTTAAAAGCCCAATTTTTAAAACAGATCAACCATCCTTTAGGTCTTAAGGGTGCTGATAGGGATTTCACTTTACCTCTAGATTGCCTACAACCTATTGCTAAGGTTAAAAAGCAGCTATCACCTATCAACCTAGCTAAGTTTAACAGCTTCAACGCCAACGAACTTAAACAATTGGCAACAGATAATTTACTAAGTCATAAGCCGAAGGTGTTTATAGCCCATGGCCAGTATCAGGATTTAATTACAGGTGATTACGTAAAACATAACCTAGCTGATATTCTATTAGAGACCATGGAAACAGAAGGTTTATTTTCAGTTAAAGAATCTGAAGCTGTTGCTGATAAAGATCTTATCCGTATTGCCTTACACCACCAGTATGCTGCCTATAATGTCTATACGCATACAGCTGAACCTTTAACACCCCAGCAAGTTCTGCAAAGTCATCTAGGTGAAGGCACTTTAAGCAAACTTATTGCTTGTATCACAGAAAGCTATAGCTGGACAACGATTACTGATAGGGTATCAACCTTTAAAGTGATTAAGGAAAGTACAATGGGTGATCAGTTAGAAACTATGAAAGCATACTTTGCTATCCATAAAGATACTACCCTTGTGGTTGATACAGATAGGGTAGATGATAATGGTTTGTTAGCTGAAGATAATTTTTTGTATGGGACTTGGCATAGAGCTGCAGCAATAGATAACATAAACCTTAAGAACATTAGTATAACTGACAGCCAGCAGCGTTTAAAATATATTGGGAATTACTTTATGTATAACTGCTATAGCTTAACCCATGCTGACCTTTCTGGGCTTATTCGTCTAAAATATATTGGGGGTTGCTTTATGAGTAGCTGCAAAAACCTAACCCATGCTGACTTTTCTGAGCTTCAAAACTTAAGAACTATTGGGTATAGCTTTATGAAAAACTGCGAAAGCCTAACCCATGCTGACCTGTCTGGTCTTGTAAGCTTAAACAGTATTGATGGTAGCTTTATGTATGAGTGCAAAAACCTAACCCATGCTGATCTGTCTGGGCTTCAAAACTTAGTAAGGGTTGGGGATCACTTTATGCGTCACTGCTATAGCCTAACCCATGCTGACCTTTATGGGCTTAAGAGCTTAAAAACTATTGGGGATTACTTTTTGGGAAACTGCTCCAAT
>CAYGPH010000098.1:0-1566 GCA_964351815.1 uncultured Verrucomicrobiales bacterium
GATTTGATTTGGCTGGAGAGTGTTTCTCACCAGAGGAGCAGCTGGTGAGAATGATTGTTATCAAGCTAAATAAAATAAACTTCTTAATCATTTTTTAAAGTATCCAATTCTGCTAGTTCGAAAGCTTTATAAAGATTTATAATTCCACCTGTAGAGCTAAGGGAGCTAAACATAACAGGCATGTTTACACCTCTACCAGGAAGATCAACAGGAAAAGTACTTTCTTTTGAAACCGATTTTTTAATTATTTGAATCAACTCTTTTGCAGTAAGATCAGGAAAGCGTCCTAGAATAAATGCTGCTACTCCACTTGCTACTGGAGCCGCCATTGAAGTACCACTGAGTGCTTTGTAAGTGTTTTCTGGCGTCGTAGCATAAATTTGATGACCTGGTGAAAACAAAGTTACACTCTCCTGCCCGTAATTAGAAAAGCTAGCGGCAAGTCGCATATTATTATCTCTAGTACTCGCACCAACTTCTATCCAATTAGGAACAGTATTTACTTTAAGAACACCTGAACCTATTCGCTTGTAAGAGTTTGGAAAAGATGTTTTCCCTCCATCATTATCTAAAGCACTATTACCCGCAGAATGAAAAAAGATAACACCTTTTTTTGCAGCATAAGCAAAAGCCTTATCAACTTCCACTTTATAAGGCGAAAACTTCTTTCCAAAACTCATATTTATTATTTTTGCTCCATTATCTGCAGCATAACGAATAGCAAGAGCGATATCTTTATCCCGCTCATCTCCATTTGGTACTGCTCTTAATGCCATAATTTTAACATTATCTGCAATTCCATTCATTCCTAAATTATTGTTTCTAACAGCAGCAATTGTACCGGCAACATGTGTTCCGTGTCTTGAGTCAGGCCCTTTAACGTCATTGTTTCCGTATCTCGTATCAGTAAAATCTGATGGATCATCACCAACGATCTCTGCTCTGGCGTTATAATTTTGGTTATAGCCAACATTTACATAGTAACCGGCTTTATCCAAAATTCTTTTAAGACCAACAGGCCCACGCGAGTACATTCTCCATACAGAAATTAAATCATCTTTCGCTAATAATATATCTTCTTCTTCACTCTCGATATTTCTAATATCTGTGAAGGTTTCTATTGTTATTCCTAAACGTTGTTTAATAAGGATAAGAGCTGAGTTGTATTTAGCCTCATCCATCTTAGCTTGATCATACTGAGGTTTATTTTTAGCTACCCCTTCATTCATCGCGATGGTCGCTTTCTCTAAATCAGCTTGCTCTTCTACGCTTAATACATCACCACTAGCGACTCTTTGACTTAAGTTCTTAACAACTCTTGTTTCTTCGAGGTTCTCTTCATTAATGTTTCTTCCATCTGGACCACCAATGTAGTTCCAACCGTTAATATCATCTATATATCCATTTGAATCATCGTCTATTCCATTGCCAGGAATTTCGTTTTTATTAACCCAGATATTAGCTTTTAAATCTTCATGCTCAATATCGACACCAGAATCAATCACAGCAACTATAATTTCAGTAGTAGTATGATTCGTTGAGGTTTTAGCGTAGGCGTTATCTGCA
>CAYGPH010000098.1:1576-1885 GCA_964351815.1 uncultured Verrucomicrobiales bacterium
AGTGTTTCATCTTTTTGATGTTTGAGAGTTATTTAATATCTATACTATCTATATCTTCTTTACTGACACCATATAAACCATTATCTTCAAGGTCAGCGTGTTGTAACTTTTTGATGTTTGAGAGTTCTTCAATATCCAAACTAGATATATCTTCTATGATAGTACCTTTTATAGTCGTATCTACAGCACCAAGCTTTCCTTCTGTTCCAATTGGCTTTTGTGAACAAGCAGTAATTAATGATGTCATTGCTAATGTTGCTAAAAGTTTATTTTTCAAATTTATCCCCTTGGAAAGAGTCTGCTTAACTT
>CAYGPH010000099.1:0-1842 GCA_964351815.1 uncultured Verrucomicrobiales bacterium
TGGATGGGAAAAGTATATTAAGCAATATATGTAGTAATTCCGCAGCCTTATTTTTGTAATTCGTAAAATATTTCCTTTTTTTGGAATGGAGCTGTTTTTAAGATTTGTTAGCTGACTCAATGTTTTAATTGTATTTTATATAAAAAAATACATAAAATTATTTTTGAATACTTTAGATACTTTTTTTGACACTAAAGGATTTGTTTAACAAAGGATTCCATTTAAATGATAAAATTTTTCACTATCCTAATTTTTTCCATATTCAGTATAAATGCTGCAACAAAACCCAGTGTGGGCCTTAATAATATGCCGCTTGAAATACGCGCTTCGATGTTTACTTATTTAGACAGTGAATCACGCATTGCTTTAGCGCAAACATGTACAACAATGCGAGATGCCTACCGTGTTTTTCTCAAACAAAAAATTCATGCATATACGGCAAAAATCTTTAGACCTATAAAATTAAAAGAAACATTAGAAACACAAGATTCTATAACACCTTTATTGTGTTTGCAGGAACCATTTAATTTAGATGATTATCCTGAAAATGATCGCAGAATTATTCGAACTTTAAAAGATTCTGACAATATGAAGCATTGCATTTTAAAATATATAGCTTCAAAAAAACCTGTGGGATTTCTTGTAAAGGATATATATTACGATGCTGTTTCTTCCCTAAATAGGGAATATCAGCAATATGATCTTGTATCTGTAATTCGTGAATATATGGGGGGTATTGCTGATGATAGCCTATACAGTGTTGCCCTTTACCACCAATTTGCAGCATACAGCCTACTTGTTCAAAATGGGGTTGGTGCACTAAAATTTATTCAAGACAACTTTCATGGAAATTTTGTCGAACAATTAAAAAAGGTTATTGATACTAACTATAGTTTTTTTGTTGGTGGTGATGAAGAAGAAATTAGTCAATATAAGGTTATTTTCGAAAGTCAATTAAAAGCAAAGAGGTTAGCTTTAGAAAAGTTCTTCAAAGAAAGACCTTATATCACCCTTGTTGTTGATGTTGATCGTGTTGATGAAAATGGTGCATTGCCAAGAAGATTGAATAATGATGGTAAAGTTGTTGAAGTTAGTCCTTTGATTTCAGATTGTTTGGTAACAACAGATGACCATTTCGTAGGGCACAGAGATGACTACTTTTTTGTAAGTGATTTAGAATTAAAAACAATAGTAATAACAAATGTGAAAAGAAATTTTACAAGTATGGGAGATGGAGATTTCTTACGCGACTTTCAAACCCTTAAAAAAGTTGACCTTACAGGGTTGCGCTTGGTAAAAAAAACGGGATTTTGCTTTTTAAGTGGTTCTTCTGTTGTAGAAATTGATCTAAGTCCTTTATACAACTGTGAAAGTATTAACGAGTGTTTCCTATATGAAGCTAAAAATTTGCAAAAAGTTGAACTGTCTTATTTTAAAAAAGTAAGGGGAATAGCTGGCTCTTTCATGAAAGGTTGCGACCAAGTGACAAAATTAGATTTTTCCGGAATGACCAGTTTACAGTCTATAAGTGGCTTTGAACTCCTTTTTACAGATGGCATTATTTCAAGATGTTTTTTGACAGGACCACATAACAATGGAGTTATTCAAGCTGCCCTTGGTGATGCTGAGCATAGAAAAACTACAATAATTCCTCAAAAAAACCTTAACACTTTATTTGCTTAAATATCTTTTTTTAATGTCGTAAATATGACCACATTGGTAAAAAATTTATATTAAAAAAACTTATGAATAAATTGCATTAGCTAACGTATTACGATATAAAAAAAGGTACCATTGCTGCTGTAGCTCAGTGGTAGAGCGCACCCTTGGTAAGGGTGAGGT
>CAYGPH010000100.1:0-1819 GCA_964351815.1 uncultured Verrucomicrobiales bacterium
GTACGACGTCAAAAAGGGCGGAAAGAATGCGGTGAAGATGGGGGTTTTGTAGGGGAATATTTGGGGTTTGCGGTGTTTTTTAGACCTTGGCGATGGTGGTGCGGACATTGAAGTAAGGATAGCGTGAATTTTTATAAAAATAAATTTAATTGACATAATAATTTATCAGTGTATAAAGTTTATTTTAAAAATAGCTTGAATTTATGGAGTACAAGATGATTTCTAACTTAGATCCCTTACCAAAAGATGATGAAGGTCTTCGCGCCAGTATAGAAGAAAGAGCCCCCCATTTGGATCAAAAATGGGTGAATTGGATTGTTGAAAGTAAAATTTTTGGTACTGAAGGGGAGCGCGCCAATTACTTTCTGAATGGATTAAAAAATATTTCACCTGAATCTGTTCAGTATAGATTTCAGGCATTAGAAAAGTTTCCTTTTTTATCAGAACGTTATTTAGTTCGCAAAAATATAGGATTTACGCCTGATGCGGATGCTGAAAAAGCGTTGAGTGAAAGAACGCGGGCACTAGAAAGTTTTTGGGAGAGTATAGATGCGGGAAAATCTCTACCAAACGCACTACACGCTTTTCTAACTGAATTTGGTTATAAAAATATTCAACCAGCTCATATAAAACGCATTGCTAAATTCGGTGATGACCTGACGATTAATGAAAATAGATTATGGTATACAGTTCAAGGGAAAGATTTGAAAATGTTAGATGATGCCGCACGTGTCATGGATATAAATATTTTTCCAAACAGTGGAAAAGATTTTCGTACATTACGTAGGGTTCACAACTCCTTTTGCTCAGCCATGAATGAGCGCATGTACAGTGATTCCTATCGTAGGAGATTTGCTGGATTTGAGAAGTTTGATGGGCTTATAGACAGTTTATTTTCCAGTTTTAGAAACTCAGATTATGCATCAATAAATAAACATGACTCGGCTACTAGTTTAACAAATATGCGGGATAGTATAGGTTGGTTGAAGAACACAGTTATCCAGCCATTATTACATCGCGAAGATTATGGTGAAGGCGAAAATTTGTATCATGAAAGCGCGTTATATTCTGTTTTAAATTCTATGCGTGTTGTGGATATAGCGGAATTTAATGTATTTCTTCATGCAAATGGAGCAAAAGTTTCAAGAGCCTTGAAAGCTTATGATGAAGCGAAAGCGAATGATGTGGTTGAAGAATGGGAACATCGGTTTCCAGCAGCAAATAACACATCATTGCCTGAGCTAGGGGAGTACTCTGTAGTTCCTTTAAAATCTAGAGTGGATTTACAGGAAGCGCACGAAGTGCTTGATGTTTGTATTGATACTTATGCGCCTCAATCTATTACGGGCAGGTCATCTAATTTTAAAATTGTCGACAAATTTGGTATGATACAATCTGTTTTCGAGCTGAATGAGTATGGTCAATTGGTTCAACATGAAGCTTTTAAGGGTGCGAAGCCATCAGAGGAAATTTCAAGAGTTGCTGAGGTATATGTAACCGCATTGTGGAATGATAAAATTAAACCCAATCAGTTGTATGGAGAGTGGCAAAAAAAGGTCAAAAAATTTTCCTATACAGAAATTTATGGACACGATGAATACGACCCTGATCGTGCTAAGGTGGCGGTTGAGACGTTGTTAGAGATTCCTTCTTTACCAAAAGCTATGCGTCATGTTTTGAGCGATGCAAAAAAATGGAATCCAGCTAGCTTAAAGGAATCTAATTTATTCAATGCTATGAAAAACGATCTTTAAATCAACCCTTCCGTCTTAAAACTTTTATATCCGTTACGGCTTATGATTAGGTGGTCGTGCAGGGT
>CAYGPH010000101.1:0-1805 GCA_964351815.1 uncultured Verrucomicrobiales bacterium
TTTTTGGTTTTGGCTTACCTGGTTTTTTACAATGTTTTTTATCAATGTACAAAAAACCTTTGGTATATAATTTAGGACCACCTAAGGTACTAAAGTCAGTTGTTTTAGCATCGTTAATTTTTGCTAAAGTGAAAGCTAAGCTACCATTATTATTTTTAACTGCTGTTATTACGCACGGTACATAAGTGATGTTATTCTGATCATCATAGAGAGCTAACAATGCATTCGGGTTATCTTCTTCAAAGGATTCTTCATCACTATCGGGATTACGCTGTTCCCAAGCATCGGTTATACTGATCTGCGGAAAACTTTCACCCCCATTTGTTCTACCTGAACCAATCGCTATTGATTGCGAATCGTTAGGGATATCAAGATTAAGCGTTGCATTGGTAGAATCATAACTTAAGGATAAATTTTTTGTAAAGGTTATAACAAAATTTGACCCACTATCATTTTTAAAAACAATAGCAGTGTTTGGGTTTGCGTTAAGTGACACTGTTTGCGATTGATCATTATTACTTTTGTCTCTGATGGTGTTTGACGTTAAAAGGCCTGGTGCTGTAAGTACACCATTGTTATCCTTAAGATCTTTAGATTCTATATAAGATGTCACAACATTAAGCTTATCATCAATTATGGTGATTGAAATGGCTCCTTCTTTTTTCAAGGCGTCATAGGATGGATTGTCTTCTAATAACCTTAGTGGACGGTCTGAGAAACGTATTCCATAGGCAGAGCTTTTGATTACTAAATCTACCGTATTATTAGAATCTGTAGTACTAGAGGTTGAAAGATCTTTTGCAGTGGAAGATTGATTACCAAAAATATAATACCAACTTGGTATTACTTCAATTACTTCCTGTTCTGCTTGGGGTACTGATTGTTCTGTTGCCTGAGAAGCAAGTCCGAGGTTGCCAAGAATAAGCATGAGTGTTAGAAGTTTTATAGCAGACATCCATTAATTATGTATATATATACAATTATAAATAATATTTATTTAAATACAATTTAAATAAATTCTGCAATAAAGTTAGGGTAACTTATACAAATATGTTTTTTTGAAAATTTTATTAGTATTATTCTTAGCCATGGCTATAATCTAAGTGTTTTTACTTATAAAATCAGGCTTATTCTTTAGTTTGTGAAAAAGGGCTTTATGTAAAGCTTAAAGCTTTAGTTTTTCCCTGGGGTGTGCAGCTTGGTAGCTTTTTAATAAATCATCTTCTAAAATTTGCGTATAAATTTGGGTTGAGCTTAAACTTGCGTGGCCCAATAATTCCTGAATGCTTCGTAAATCTTTTGTGGCGTTCATTAGGTGGCTAGCAAACGAATGGCGAAGTGCATGGGGGGTTAGGGTTTCAGGTAATTGGTGTTGTCGGCGATAATCACGCAGAAACTTTTGCACCACGGCACTCTGGAGTGGTTTTCCGCGTTTACCAAGAAAAATTTTTGTGTTTGTTTCTAAAATAAAAGGAATTGCACTCAAGTAACGATGTACAATATTTTTGACTACCACTGGAAAGGGCACATGACGTATTTTTTTTCCTTTGCCGTGGATTATTAAAAATTTATTAGCATTGTTAATTTCTTGAACCGTAAGGTTTAAGGCCTCTGAAATGCGCAAACCGCATCCATATAGTAAATGCAAAATGGCTTGGTTGCGCAAAATCATCCAATGCATGTTGAAAGGATCACCTTCATCGTTAACAAGGCTTATAGCTTGATTTTTGGTGATTGGCCGAGGCAAGGTCTTTTGTAAGCGTGGAGTATTAATTTCTAAAAAGCTATGACTTGCGTCACCAGTG
>CAYGPH010000102.1:0-1791 GCA_964351815.1 uncultured Verrucomicrobiales bacterium
GTTGTACAGGACAGGCCTTCCCTTAAAGCAGAATATAAGCAGAAATTTACAAACTACCCGAAAGATGTTTTGTTTTTTGATTGTGAAAATGGAAGTCACCCCACCCAAAAACCTGTAGCTTTAATCGAATACTTGATTGAAACCTATACTCGTCGGGGTCAAACAGTTTTGGACTTCACTATGGGTTCTGGGACCACAGGCGTTGCAAGTGTAAACACAGGGAGAAGTTTTATCGGTATTGAAAAAGAAGAGAAATACTTCGATATCGCGGAAGAACGGATCGACAGTGCGATTCCGATTTAAAACAGAACCCAGACCCCATCAGCTCAAAGAATTTGAAGAGCACAAAAATGATGAGAACAGAGCTTTGCTCTGGCAAATGCGCTCGGGTAAATCCAAAGCGACCATTGATTGTTTTTCATATCAATTTTGTAAAGGTACTGTCACAGGTATCCTGATTATTGCTCCAAACGAGGTGCATTACAATTGGCTTAGAGAGGAACTTCCGAAACACTGTCCTGTCCCCTACATTGGCCACACCTATAGAGCCAATAAAGTCAAAACTCGGGTACATGGGTTTCGTGTTAAAGAAGTGTGCCAAGCACATCCCAAAAAGCGACTATCAGTTTTGGCTGTGAACACAGAATCTATTCGCACGCCAAATGCGAAACGGGTGATCGAAGAATTTATCAAGGCCCATAAAGGCAAAGTGTTCTTGGTCGTCGACGAAGTCCACGACTTCAGAACTCCCGGATCCAAACGTACCCGCAGAATGATTGCTATCCGAAAACATTGCAGGTTTAAACGCATCTTGACTGGAACAGCAGTTAAAAACAGCCCTCTGGCTGCTTACTCTCAATTTGAAATCCTTGCGCCCAAAGCGCTCGGGTTTAGAAACTATGGTGAGTTCAAACAAGAGTACGCGATCTATCGGGACGCACGTACCAAAGGAGGCAGGACCTTCCCTCAACTTCTATCATTCAAAAACTTGGACGACCTTCAAGATCGTATTTCCAAATGGGCTTCTGTGGTTCTTAAAAGTGATTGTGGTATCGAAGAATCCGAACCCATTGTTCGAACCTATCAGATGGGTTCGAAGGCTCGTTCTGTTTATGACAAATTATCAAAAGAATACATCCTAGAGGACGCAGCTTATGATGGAGGGGCGCGGACAGGTAAGCTTCAACAGATTGCCAGAGGCTGGTACTATGATGAGTTTGGCAAGGCAGTGGACATCGTTCCTCACTCGCAAAATCCTGCTTTTCAAATTTTGGAACGGGAAATTGATACAGACGGTATTAAGACCATCGTTTGGTGCCAGTATAAGCATGAAATTAAATCTATTGTAGAGATGCTTCGTGCCAAAGACCACATGGTGGTGGAGTACCATGGAGGGGTGAAGGCTGAAGACCGTGCTACCGCCATCAACGCTTTTATGGGGCATGAAGGTTCCGCAGTGTTTGTAGGACAGCCTCAAGCCGGAGGGACGGGCATCAATCTGTCCGCCGCAGAAGTGGTTATCTGGTTCTCTATCCCCCAACAGAATCTGATTCTATATGAACAAGCTTCAGAAAGGGCCACAGAAGTTAATGCCGATGCTGTTGAAAGAATTCACATTATTGCGGAGAATTCAGTTGACGAAATCCAACATGAGGGGCTAAAGAATAAACAGACCTTGTCAGACATGCTCGCCGAACACGGTCTCAAAGATTTGCTTAGAATGCAGGAGTTGATATGATCATTGGTCTCGTAGGGTCTAAGGGCTGTGGTAAATCCACTGCAGCCAATATG
>CAYGPH010000103.1:0-1790 GCA_964351815.1 uncultured Verrucomicrobiales bacterium
ATTCATGATTAACCTATGGATTATCAAGGTATTCGCAACAAAATTGATGAAGGTAAAAAGATTGTAGAAAAATACAAAGACGATACTCCTAAGCCTGTTTTAGAAGTTTGCTACTCAATGTTTGATATCAATTCCCTTTTGGTAGACAAGCTTGAGGAGCTCGATAATAAGATCTCTAAAAACAGCCGAAACAGTTCAAAACCACCGTCCAGTGATGACAAAAATAATGTTAAGAAAAATCAATCTCTCCGAAAAAAATCTAATAAATCATCTGGAGGACAAAAGGGAAATAAGGGATCAACTCTAAAAAAATCGCTTATTGTTAATGAAGAAGTTAAACACAAACCAGAGGGCATGTGCCTCTGTGGAGAAGCTCTAGAAGGGCTGAATTTATCACTGCACTCAAGCAGGCAAGTTTTTGAACTTGAAATCTTACAAAATATAATTGAACACCAAGTCTTAGCAGGTGTTTGTACTTGCGGAGAAAAACACTGCGGTTCCTATCCACTAGATGTAAATGCTCCTGTTCAGTATGGAAGCAGTGTCAGAGCAATTGTAAATTATCTTTCAAAGTATCAGCTCATTCCATCCAAGCGTCTGCAAGAGATGATGAGTGATCTATTTTATACAAATGTTAGTGAGGGCAGTATTGATAACTTCTCAAACTACGCTCTGGGTTCATTGGAGAACTTTAAGCAGGGAATCTTTGATCATATTGAGTCTATTAAAGTCGCAAATGTTGATGAGACAGGCACCAGAGTCAATGGTAAGAAGGGACACCTACATGTGTTTTCTAATAAGTACCTCAGCTATATTTATTACCACGTAAAACGGGGAATGCAGGCAGTTGATGAATGTGGACTCCTTCCTAGGTTCAAAGGAACTCTCGTACATGATTGCTTCTCAATGTATTTTAATTACGGAAAAGAGCATGCAATATGCAATGCTCACTTATTGAGAGAGTTAATCTTTGTTGAGGAGAAGTATGAGTTCACCTGGGCGACAAGAGTAAAAACATTCTTATATGATCTCAATGAACTGGTGAAAATGGATTACGAAACCACTGAGATGATTATTGGAAGTGATGAAAGGAGGCAACTTGAGTGTGAGTTCCACTGCCTTTTACTTGAAGGCAGAAAGGAATGTTCTCATCTAATCAAGGCAGTTAAAAACAAAGGTCGAGTCAGGGGTAAGCAGCATGTGGCGCTCAATTTACTCAACCGACTGTTGAGGTTGAGAGAAGATATCTTGAAGTTTATCCATGACTACGATATTCCCTTTACTAATAATCAAGCTGAACGTGATCTTCGCATGACAAAAGTTCATCTGAAAATTACTGGAGGATTTAGAAGTGAGCAAGGAGCACAAAATTATGCACTATTTAGAAGTTATATATCAACAGTGAAAAAGCATGGTTTGAGTGTTTTTGACGCCATAAAAAACCTTCATAATCCCAACAATAATACAACCTTAGATATCATTTTTAGACCCTATCGACCTGAGTAGTTACCTATTACTTACCCTGCCCAAAATTTGGACAGTGGGTATGTAAAGATTCTCTAGGGATATTAACTTTTTCTGGTCAGTGTAAACTTAGGCGAAGAAAAAATAAACAAGGTTTGAATAAAAACCATTAACGACCTGAATATTCAGGAAGGATTCAATATGAAAGCTTATTTACTAATATTAGCTACTTTATTGCCAGTTATCGCTTTTGGATCTGATAGCCAGCCTCATTCTTATTTCACTACAGATATTACTGGTGAAACGGTGTGTGTGAACAATGAGTA
>CAYGPH010000104.1:0-1757 GCA_964351815.1 uncultured Verrucomicrobiales bacterium
TCACCCTATTAGCAGGGATATACTTATGGTTAAAATAAATGTCGACACTACCTAGTCATTGGTAATTGGGGCTTCTCTTCGTTCTGTATTCTTTCTGAACTTTAGGGTAGAGTAATGCTTTCAATGCTTTTTTAGCAATTTGCTAACCAAATTACAAAAGTTGAAGAAGCTAAACGCTTTTAAGGTTTATTTAGAATGATAGGCAACATTGCATTTGAACGATCAAATGTGCAAAATAATCTGATATGTTTCAGACACTAAAATAATTTTGCAAAAAACTGCTAAAGTGATAAAAATTGGGTCACGTAATTCTGCCCTTGCGTTAAAACAAACCGAGATTTTTACGAATATTGCTGGCTATCAGCAAAATCAGTTTGAAATTATTGGCATTGAAAGCAGTGGAGACAAAACAACTGGGTTGCTTAGGGACCAAGGTGGTAAAGGTTTGTTTGCAAAAGAACTGCATGAAAGCTTGCTAAACGGCCAAATAGACATGGCCGTTCATTCCCTAAAGGATCTAGACACTTTTCTGCCAAAAGGCATAAAAATTGCCTGCTACCTAAAACGTAATGATCCAAGGGATATTTTAATTACAAAAACGCCTATTAATGAACCTATCAACAAATCCAAAATGCGCATTGGCACTTCATCTTTACGGCGAGAAAAACAACTCATTTTTCGTTATCCAAATTGGCGTATAAAAAATTTACGTGGAAATATTTTAAAGCGTTTTGAATTGTTAGATTCAGATCTATACGATGGTATTATCCTTTCCTTAGCAGGTTTAAAACGTTTAGGTTTATGGGAAAACGGCCAGTTGCATTTACAAAGGAATTTCATATCTCACGTTCTGCCAACGTATCCTTTTGTGCCTGCACCTGGACAAGGTATTATTGCAATAACAACCCGTGACAACGATAATAGGTTTAAAAAACAATTTGCAAAAGCTAACTGTTTAGAAACAATGAAAGCAGCATGTATTGAAAGGGAATTTTTAAAGGAAATGGCACTCACGTGTCATGATCCTATCGGTGTATATGCACAAATATTTAATGAACAAAAAGAATTTTGCCTTAACATATCATACTATGATGCTTTAGCAACCCCATTTGAAATATCAATTGATGGCCCCTTAGTACATTCACAAGAACTCATTTTAAACACCGTAAATTTTATGAATAGGGCTTGTGAATTCCGTAAATCTTTGTAATTATAAGCCAAGCTGGAGGGGTGGCTGAGTGGTCGAAAGCACCGGACTTGAAATTCGGCAAGGGCGCAAGCTCTTCGTGGGTTCGAATCCCACCTCCTCCGCCATTGTTGGCTTAAAACTCAAATTTATTAAGCCAAAATTATTCTTCTAAACCTCATTGCTTCATTTTATCCTGACAATAAACCATACCCATTATGTTTTTCTTAAGAAACATTCTTTATCATGACTTGCGATGCATCTGCCGTACTTTTGACTGAATTATTGAGGTCTGAGTATAATGTCATTTCATTGCCAATAAAACATTTAAGGGGTTGATAAAATGTCAAAAAATATAATAGACCTTCTGCGAAAGAAGGAACTATGATATATGGTTAGTAAATTAAGACCCCTGCATAATTGCTGATTTAATTTTCAACACGAAGATTTTGGGATAAACATCGTCAATTTTGCAATATCACTGTTAAGATTAGCCTCATTCGATGCTTGTGAGTGGCTAGGTAGTGTAGACATTTAAACTTTCATATGAAATAATATTGTGTAGCAAATG
>CAYGPH010000105.1:0-1717 GCA_964351815.1 uncultured Verrucomicrobiales bacterium
GTACTAGAAATAGATCAAATAAAATATAAAACACTCTTAGCCCAAATTAAGTCTGTAACTAAAGATGAAGAAAATCTGGTTGCAAACTTAAGTAATGTTGCTGCAATTTTAATGCTAGAGATGAAAAAGCATTGGATTGGCTTCTATTTAGTAGACTCAAAAAGTAACTCCTTAGTGCTTGGCCCATTTCAAGGTCCACTTGCATGTACACGAATTCCTTTCGGAAAGGGCGTTTGCGGAAGCTCTTGGAGTGAACAAAAAGTTTTAAATATTCCTAATGTACATGAGTTCAAAGGTCATATTGCTTGTTCAAGTGCTACTAACTCTGAACTTGTTGCTCCCATTATAAAGAATGGTGTCGTGGTTGCAGTGCTCGATATAGATAGTGCCCTTATAAATGACTTCAAATCTCACGATGTTGAGGGGATAACTTACATCGCTAATTACTTGTCAGAGCTCTTTTAGGGCCATGTCGACACCGAAAATTTTGCTCCTTTGCCATTTTTTGCCCATTTCCCTGTAAGATTCTATTAGTTGATTATTATGACATACTTTGACATCATATTTGCCAGGGTATTCACCCTTTTAGAAAAGGAAATCTAAATGAAATTGAATCTAATCCTAACTCTTTTAACAATATTTGTAGTGAACTCCTATGCAGGAACTGCTCAAATTAAAGTTATCTATGGAGATGATAATAGGCTCGATGTTGTTGACTCGGCCAATCCCATCTACACGACTCTTGCTGAATCAACTGCAGCTATGATTAAAAATGTAGATCTTGTTGAATTCAATGCTGCTCAGTATGAGTTAAGCGGAAGAACACTTGTTGATATGGGAATGTGTGAGAGTGAAAGATTCTCTAAGCAACCAACATCTGCAAATTGCTCAGGCTTTTTAGTTTCAGCTGATACAATCGTTACCGCTGGTCATTGTGTTCAATCTCAAAATGATTGTGATTCTCGCTCATGGGTTTTTGATTATAAGGTGGATCGTGAAGATGACTCTCAAGTAATAGTCGATAAAGAACAAGTCTATAAATGTAGTAAAATCATTTCACAAGAATTAGATTTCAACACTGAGGCTGATTACGCAGTCATAAAGTTAGATCGAAAAGTTGAAGACAGAGCTCCTTTAAAATTTAGAACTAAAGGAAAAGTAGCCGTTGGAGATTCACTTGTTGTTATAGGTCATCCATCAGGTCTTCCGACTAAGATTGCAGATGGCGCGAATGTTAGATCGGTTAATGATGTTTATTTTAAAGCAAACCTAGATACTTACGGAGGAAACTCAGGCTCAGCAGTATTTAATGCAACAACTGGAGTTGTTGAAGGAATACTTGTTCGAGGTGAAACAGACTATATTCTAGATAGAGAAAAAAATTGTAAGGTCTCAAATGTTTTTGCAAGTGATGCTGGAGACGGTGAAGACGTAACTCTCATAACTATTGTAAAAGGTTTACCTACAGTTAAGCCACCTAAACCACCTAAGCCGGAGCCACCGGTAGTAGCTCCCGATGAAGACAAAAAGCCAAAAAGAGGACTATTAGCTAGAATAGGACGCTTTTTTAGAAACCTCTTTTCTTAAAAATACTTACTTGAGCCTTGATGTCGGCCGTTGTTAGTAGGTATTTTATTTTCTCTCATGTAAATTAAGTCTCCACTTCAAAAGGAGACTTGATGCATTCCATTTTAATTTTATTTCTTACTCTATTAAC
>CAYGPH010000106.1:0-1710 GCA_964351815.1 uncultured Verrucomicrobiales bacterium
GGATAGGCCATGGCAAGGCGATGGATTACATCCTTCACAGCCATCATTTCCGCCTGATCAGATTTTAGAAATTTTAACCGTGCAGGCGTTGCGTAAAACAAATCCCGAACCTCAATGCGCGTGCCTAGATTTTGCTGGGATGGTTTAAGCTCTGATATCTTTCCACCCTCGCACGTCACCGACCATGCCTCTGAATCCTTTGGGCGGGAATTGATTTTTAAACGGCTAACCGAACCAATGGACGGTAAGGCCTCGCCCCTAAATCCCAATGAATACACGGCCAACAAATCGTCATCCTGTAATTTCGAGGTCGCATGACGGGATAGCGCAAGAGACAAATCATCGCGCCCCATGCCAATGCCGTTATCTTCGATAATCATCAGGCTTTTACCAGATTGGCTAAGCGTCACAGTGATTTTAGTCGCACCCGCATCAATGGAATTTTCAACCAATTCCTTTATTGCGGCGGCAGGATTTTCAATCACCTCGCCCGCGGCAATTTGATTGACCAGATTTTCAGGAAGCTGTCTTATTACGCTCATGCGTCATTATTAGCATGATTCTTTTTAAAATCAGAATTTATTCTATGGTGACATCAGGGTCCAGCATCGCGTCCTCGACATTGGCGCCCGCAAAAATTGTACCTGTCAAATTGGCGCCCGTTAAATCGGCCTTACGCAAATCCGCACCCGATAAATCCGCAAAGGATAAATCCGCACCTTTTAATCGAATACCGACCATGACCGCATTTTTTAAATTACTGTAACGCATCGTCACACCATTCATGTTCACGGGTAAAATTCGGTTTGTCCCATCAGCATTTTTAAACATAAGCGGTGCCAGATTGGCGTTCTTGAAATTACATCGCGATAGGCGTGCCTCTTTAAATGATGTTCCACGCAAATCGCTTTTTTCAAATTGACAGTCGCGAAAATCAGATTCATCAAAAACCGCACTTTGAATATCAATGCCCGAAAAATCCTGATTTACAAAATTTCCAGCTATCGCCTTCATCGCGGTTAATGTAAATGATTTTAAATCCGCATGGTCACGCATATCATAGCCTGACAAATCAAGACGACGTCCGACATCGCCACTGCTTCCCAACCATTGCGCATGGAGTGCCAACAAGTCTTCCAAGGTTTCTTCAAGGTCATCAAGACTTAACCCTTGTGATTTTTCATCAATCGCGCCCTCAAAATTTGCGCCGGCCTTTTCAATACCTTCCATTTTGGTATTGGTTAGAATGGAATTTTTCAAATTCGCCCCGCGCAAATCGCTTCCCGATAAATCTGTGTGGGCCAAATTTGCCCCTTCTAAGTTTGCGTCCCGAAGGTCAGCGCCTTTAATATCCACGTTGGTCATATCCGCATCGGAAAAATCAGCCGACGCCGCGCGAATGGACGATAAATTTGTTGAAACCATGCGTGCCCCTGCAAATACGGTACGGGCCACGCCATCTTCACGATAATTTCCTGTTTCACCCGCGGCAATTCCATCACTGACTTTTTCAACAATGCGCCCTTCACGTAAATCGGCTGATTTCAAATCTGCGCCCTCTAAATTTGCGCCAGCTACAAATGCACCGCGGAAATCGGCACGGACAAATTTTGCCTTTTCCAAATTGGATCGGCGCATATCACACGCAAAAAATGTGGCGGACGTAAAATTTCCGTTTGATAAATTTGTCCCTATAAAACATGACCCTGT
>CAYGPH010000107.1:0-1670 GCA_964351815.1 uncultured Verrucomicrobiales bacterium
AATCTATCCTTGTTTTATTATGTCATTGCTAAATACATTGAGACCCAAAGCTTTCCAAACGTTCAAGCCCAGCAAAGCTGATTTTTTTTAGTCCACATTTAAACAAAAAATGATTTCCAATGCTTTTAACGGAAACAAGCCCCGAAAGGTCTATGCTAGTAAGATTAGGGCACTCTGCAATAAATGCCCTATCAATCGTTTCTACATTTTGAAGCCCAAAAAAACTGATATTGCTTAGGCTGTCAGCTTGAAACAAAAAATGAGCTCCTATGCTTTTAAGGGAAACGAGACCTGAAAGGTCTATACTGGTAAGATTAGGGCATCTTGCCATAGATAAGCCGGCAATTGTTTCTAAGCTTTGAAGACCTGAAAGATCAATACTGGTAAGACGGCATCTCCCCAAAAAGAACGCCCCCATATGTATAAAATGCTGCTGACTATTCGTTATACTAATACTTTTACAGTTTATGTTATCTATTGGTGCAGCTCTCTGGCCATGACCATACAAACAGCTACGGCGCGTTAACAAACCACTAGCGTCTACCCTATCAATATCAACCACAAGGGTAGTAGCTTGATGGGTATCAAAGTATGCTGTCATAGCCTCTAACTTATGATGAATAGCACTTTCCTTAATCACCTTAAAGGTTGTTAGCCTATCTGTGTTGTGAACCCAACTGTAGCTTTCTGTGATACAAGTAATAAGTTTGCTTAAACCCTCTTTTTCACCATTGTTATTTCTAAAGCTATCCTTAATAACCATTAGGGTATTTGGATTATCTGTAATCGAATACATATTGTAACCAGCATACTGGTGGTGCAGGGCAATACGGATAAGATCTTTATCAACAACAGCTTCAGATTCGGTAGCTGTTAATAAACCCTCAGTTTCCATGGTCTCTAATAGAATATCTGCTAGGTTATGTTTTACGTATTCACCTGTAATCAAATCCTGATACTGGGCATGGGCTAGAAAGATGCCAGGGGAACTCTCTTGTAAACCCTTAATAGCTAAAGATTTAAGGTCGTTGCTTTTGAAAACCCAAGGTGAAGTTGCATCATCTTTTGCTTTCAGGGCTACGTCAATAGCTTGTAGGCAAGGCAACTGAATAGTAAAACCATTATCAATATTTTTAGTACTTAAGTGTTGTTTTAAATAAGCTATTTGTTTAACCATCATATTATGCTTATATTCTTCTACAACTCTTTTCAATAAATTTGATGAACTTGCAAGGCTGTCTAGGGCATCACGATCAAGATGCCATAATATATTTTGCAAAACTTCAGGTGGCATATCTTCTAAACCCGGTGCTGCAGTTCCACCAACACCACTAGCTGCGCTCATAGAAAAGCAGCCCATGACACTAAGAACAATTAATAAACGGTACATAATAATACCAACAGTTTAAAACATTATTGCATACATAGTATTGGTTTAAGAAAATATCAAGGTAAATTCTTAACTTTATTTTACAATTATTCGTGTATTACTGTATGCTGGCACGCTTGATTGAATCAACGCCTGGTTGTTTTCATTTGTTATTATTTCTTCAAGGCTGTGGCACTGAGCCGTAAAGCCATACCAGATAGTTTTTAAGCTAACAAGCCCAGATAGGTCAGCATGGGTAAGGCTTATGCAGTGAGCCATAAACTTATTCCCCATATGTTTT
>CAYGPH010000108.1:0-1669 GCA_964351815.1 uncultured Verrucomicrobiales bacterium
CTTTTGTAAGCGTGGAGTATTAATTTCTAAAAAGCTATGACTTGCGTCACCAGTGTTATGCGCTGGTAAAAAACCCTAGAGCCTAAAACAAAACGCCATAAGCCGGCCACGAAAATCGATATGGAAGCCTTAATGCGAGATGTTGAAACCCACCCCGATGCCTATCTTAAAGAAAGGGCAGCACGACTGCAGGTGAGCCATAACTGCGTTTGGCACGCCCTGAAACGCTTAGGTGTTTCCTATAAAAAAAACCCTAAATCACCCCAAGGCATGCCCCGAAAAGCGCGCTATCTTTTGCCAAAAAATGGATGAACACCAGAAAAACAAATGATCAATTGTGTTTTTAGATGAGAGTGGATTTGCCCGTTCAATGCCGAGAACCCATGGTTATTCCTTAAAAGGAGTGCGGTGTTTTGGGACCCATGACTGGGGGGCAAAAGGCCGCACTAATGTTATCGGAGCACATTTAGGTGGAAGTCTTTTGACGGTAAGTATGTTTGCCAGCACCGTGAACACCTCTGTTTCCAACGCATGAGTCATACAGGACCTCATACCAAAGCTTCCAAAAAAAGAGCGTCGTTGTCATGGACAACGCAACGTTTCATAAGGGTGCTGACATGGTGAAAGCGTTGCAGAGAAAGGGACACACACACTACTCTACCTACCGCCGTATTCACCGGATCTTAATCCAATCGAGAAAAAATGGGCACAGGCAAAAACACTCAGACGCAAAATTGGCGGATCAGTAAATGACCTTTTCCTGCAAATCTTATTATGATCATTTTATGTAACTTTAGCTATAATACTCTCACCAAAAAACGGTTTACAACATTTATAAATGCGCAAAATATATAGAAATCTGGGAAAAGATAAAGATGATGAAATATTTTGTAGATAAAAGCACCATAAGTATGAGAGGTGTACTCAATACCAGTTATTGCTTAATTGAATTACAAAACGTTAAGACAATTATTTCTACCATAAACTTTAGTACTAAGCGCCACGCCAAATATTACGAGTTAGAAAAAATACACTGGAATTAGTTGTCGTCCAACATAACAGGAATACCCTTATCTTTAAGTTCATTGATATTTTCCTGTGAGAGTGAATTGTCACCGAGATACAAGAATTGAAGCTTGGTTAAGTCACTAAAAGTATTAGTATTTATCTTTGAAAGCTGATTGCTAGCGAGATTAAGTGTAGTAAGCTTTGTTAAGCCATTAAAGGTATTAGCATCGAGTTGCGCTAGGTGATTTCGACATAATATCAGTTGAATAAGGTTTAGTGTGTCTTTGAAAACACTAGCATCGAGCTGCGTCAAACTATTACCACCAAGATTTAACGATTTAAGGTTGGCCAATCCATTAAAGGTTTTAGCATCAAGCTGTATTAAACGGTTGCCGTAAATATCTAAATTTATAAGGTTCGTTAAGCCATTAAAGGTATCAGCATCAACGTTTGTGAGTTCGTTATGATAAAGATACAAATATTCAAGGTTAGTTAAACCACTAAAGGTATTAGCATCAACGTTTGTGAGCTTATTGCCACCTAGAGAAAGAGAAGTAAGCCCTTTTAAGCCACTAAAGGTGTTAACATCAATCTTTGCAAGTTTATTGCCACTAAGATACAACTCTTGAAGGCTGGTTAAGCCACTAAAGGTTGCAGCATC
>CAYGPH010000109.1:0-1634 GCA_964351815.1 uncultured Verrucomicrobiales bacterium
CAATAATACTGTCCATGATCGCACTAGTCATTGATTGGTGCAATCCCGGAACAGAACCCAAAAAAGAAACGAAGGGCAAAGTCTGGACGGCTTCGTGGACTATCGGACAACGCTTGACTAAATTAAACAAACGCTTGTCGCTTTCGGTCATGTACCCAAAACAACGATCAAGGACAACATTCCTTAATCCAGTCGGGTATCCAGCGCGCTTTCTGCTCTCGTATTCCCTGCAAAAAAAACTCCCGTCAAGTGTAACGGCATCAGGAAAGAGATAGTTGCATGGGTCTTCATATCTGTCGTCCATGAGCGCACAACAAACCAGGCAGACTATCTGCGTGGGCGACACGACCAAAACAGAATCAATGTCTATCTCGTCCGCCAGGTCTCCAGTCAGATCAAGACGACACCTGGGAGAACAAGCATGAGCATTCATCTCACAAAAAAGCGCAATAAACCCTCTCAGTGTTGCTTCTTCCCATAATTTCCGTGCGCCTTCATGACGGTCCAGTACAGCCAGCAAACCCTCGCCAGGTACAAATGGGCAACATGTTGATTGAGACATTTCTTTGTTGTTCGACATATGATCGTTGTTCTGTGTTTGTTTGTTTGAGATATTTTTATATTTACTGACTGTGGGTAGGAACTGTGAGCAGGAAAAAATGATGGGTTATGGGTTAGACTGTGGGTAGAGATCGTGGGTGGAAAAAAATTGGTGGGTTATGGGTTGAACTGTGGGTAGTGATCGTGGGTGGGAAAACAAAAAAAATCAAAAAAACAAAAAAAACAAAATAAATCAAGCACACAACCCATCTAAACCCAGCTCGTCACATTTCAATGAGTAACAAGCCAGTCCTTTTTCTTCGTCGTGACCCTGACATGAAGCGCGACCCAGTCGTTTTTCTTCGTCGTCATAACGTCCCGTTTTCGTTTGTTGTTTGCTTTGAGTGCACAGACGACACGTGTACCCGAAAGCGAAAGCCTCCTAGCATCACTCACGGGGTACAAACAGTCGCGTTGATGCTAGTGACCAAAAAAATGAAGAAATTGAAGTACACCGTGGATCGCGGTCTCGGTCTTGGTGTTTTCACGCGAAGTAACGGCACGCCATTCACTGAAAGAGAAGTAAGAATAATAGAGAACCTCTTGGATGACCCCGACAATCGTGCCCATTTTTGTTTTTCTTGGATTTTTACCGATGTGCGTCCTGAAATGGTTTCTGCTCACAAGGACAATATCTGTCTCATGTCCCAGTGTTGGATATCACCGCGAGCCGGGGTCGGTATGTTACGACTGAAACCGTGTTTGCATACACACGATGTTATTCTTGACGAGGATTTGTCCAGAAACCGCATTGGGCAGCTGGTCACTTACCTGGACAGGAAGAAGGTATTGTGCACGGGTTACATGCTCAACCGCTACGAAGAAGCAAAAACACACTGCGAGCTGTTCCGCGTAACAGTCAGACAAGTCGGTGTTCTTCTTCAGTGTGATTGTGGGTATCTTACCCACCGGATGAAACACATATGCACGCACCTGAAAACTGCACCGCTTCATTATTCTTTGATTGTTCCGTGTTGCGGCAGAAAGATCAGCGAGTTATTGTCGCGAGTCAAACATCAAAGTGTTTGTTGCGT
>CAYGPH010000110.1:0-1595 GCA_964351815.1 uncultured Verrucomicrobiales bacterium
GGTAATCCCCACAACTTCATAACCAGCTTCCTGCACTAAGCATGCTGCCACAGAAGAATCAACGCCACCAGACATGGCAACGGCGACTCTTTCTCCTGGTTGTATGCCATCAAGTTGTAACGGTTGCATTTTTTTTTCTGTCATATAGTTTATATAGGGCGTAAACGATTAAAAAGGGATAAAGATAGGTAAGTATTGGTGCCAAGATACTATCAATGCCACCAAAGCCAAGCATCGACATTGCGAAAGCTGCGCAAGAGCTAAATAACATAATAAATCTATAGGATAAACGCTTTTTGAAAATATCCTGCTGTAGGTATTCAGACCATGTTGATAGTAAAAAAACGGCTGTTGCTAAACATGAAATAGCCAGAACAACACTAACAATGGGTAAAGCTTTTGGCCCCAAGGCATGGTAAGAAATAAGCGCTAGGTAATGTTGTGGTTCATAGCCTGCTAGATGCTGAGCATAATGAGCTCCAAGGCCAATAAAACCTAAATAAACAACGCTTAACAAACTTCCGCCTATAAGGCTTGCTTTAATGCCCATGCGAACGATTTCTTGATTTGAAATATTTTCATTGGCTTGGCTTAGCAGGTAATGATAAATACTCATGGCAATAAGACCTGCCGCTAGTAAATCCATTGTTTTGTATCCCATACTTAATCCATAAAGCAAACTTTTAGTTGGCGAGTCATAGGCAATATCAGGCATTTGGCTTATTTTCGGTGCTAGGTAAATACCAATGACAATAAGCAGTGCAATGCCCCCAAGCTTAAAGGGAGTTAAAAAAATTCCAATAATTTCTACCACGCGATTTTCACGCCAGCATAAGCCTGCAGCTATCAGGCAAAATATTCCACTAAAAATGGCTAATGAAAGCGATGGTAACATGAGTTCCATGCCGCCATAGGCAACGGTTATACACCTTGGAATAACGCCAAAAGGGCCGACAAGAAGAAAAATAAGTGCATTAAGTAAAAACGACCCTATTTTTGTAAGGTCACTAAAATAAGCTGATCTGTTTCCCTGGTGTTTTACAAGTCCTATAACCCCTAAAAATGGTACAACTACTGCGGTTAAAATTACACCTACTAAAGAATACATATACATTCCTGTAGTTTGCACGCCCGTTGCTAATGGGAAAACCAAATTTCCCGAACCAAAAAACATTGAAAAAATGGCGAATCCTGATGTAATAGTGGCTTTGTTTAAACGCATGACTCAGCAATCTATGTCCTTAAACCTATATAAATAGTAGCTTATGGAAAAAAAAACAAGTATTAATTGTTGATTTTCCTTAGAAGTTTAGTATTGATCGCTCTTTAAAATAGATTGCATACAAGCTATAGCTATCATCAAAAATTTTATTCAAAGAAATGTTTTTTATAACGTGTTAATATTGTTATGCAATTGTTACATTCCATTCTACCAACAATAGAAAAATAAGAGTACTTATATATGAAAAGGTTTTTACTAACACTTGCGACAATAGGTTCTGTATATTCAGCTGCAGAAATTTCTGTGGAAGCTTCAGAACATAAATTAGCCACACCTTTTACACTTGTTACTAATAAATGTATTGTGAAGCATT
>CAYGPH010000111.1:0-1590 GCA_964351815.1 uncultured Verrucomicrobiales bacterium
CTAATATTGGGGTGTCAGGGGATGTAACGCATTATCAATCGGATAATGATTTGACCAATGATTGGCAGGGGAATACACAAAAATCGGCAGCCTTAAATGTTGAGCAACCTCTCTATCGCGGGGGACAAACGGATGCCAATATTGGTGAAAATAAACTGATTTTAAAGGCAACAACGCATGATTTTGAATCCTTGGTTCAGGATAAGGTGATTGACATCGTCACGGCCTATATGGCTACATATACAGCAAGTGAGGCGATGAAGGTGAATGCCGACAATGTGAGATTGTTGCAAAATCAGTTGGAGGCGACACAGGCGCGTTTTGATGCGGGTGAATTGACCAAAACCGATGTTGCACAGGCCGATGCACGTTTGGCCGAGGCCAATGCCAATATGGCGGAGGTTAGCGCAGTTTACGAGGTCGCGTTATCATCCTTTCGCGAGGTCACGGGCATTACAGGCGAAATCGAATTATTTTATCCTGATATTGACATGAGTGCCATGCCAACCAGTTTGGATGCTGCTTTGGCCATGGGTTTGGATAATCATCCCGATCTGTTGGCAGTAAGCGCACGATCAAGCGCGCAAGATTTTAATGTGAGAGAGCAAGAGGGCGCGCTTTACCCTCAGGTTGATTTTAACGCTGGCGTTGGATATATCCGCAATCCAATCAGTGGTATTGGCAACAGCGATAAATCGGCAACGGTTGGCGTTTCGGCAAATATGCCACTGTATCAGGCGGGGCAGCTCAGAAACAGAATTCGCCAATCAAAAATTCAGATGGCGCAATCTCAAGATAATGTCGAAAGTGTCCGACGCGCCATTACCGATGATATTATCGCGGCATGGCAAGAATATAAGGCGTTACAGGTTCAAATTAATGCCAGAGAATCACAATTAAATGCTGCAAAATTGGCTTATCGCGGGGTTGAGTTGGAAGAACAAGTTGGCGCACGGTCTGTTTTAGATGTTTTAGACGCCAATCAGGAATTGCGGGACGCCGACCTTGCATTGATTGAGGCACAGGGCGAACGGGTTAATGCCTATTACAATTTATTAAGGGCAATTGGCGGACTCTATAATCTGTCTTGGGATAAGTTATAAACCAGCCTTTGACAAATGATAGTTTCTATAGAATATTGGGATATTAATTAAGGTTTTACAAAGACATGTCAGACGATACAAAAAACAACGAAGAAGAACCATCAATCGAGGAAATCTTGTCCTCCATCCGTGATATTATATCCGACGAAGATGGCGACGACGACGCGCCCGCTGCTGCCGCACCTGAGGCAGAGGCTGATGCAACACCACCACCCAAGGAAGATGAAACGCCAGCGGTGGAGGAAACTTCCGAACCAGAGCCAGCAGAGGCTAAAGTTGAAGATGCCCCCACGGCTTTAGAAGATAATGGCGATGATGACGATGATGTCTTGGAATTAACTGATTTGGCCGATACTGACGAACCCGCCGCTGTCGAGGTTGAGGAGGATTCTGATCCCTTGGCCGGGATTGATCTTAATCACCCTGATGAAGATGAATTAGACATTTCTGATGATGACGATGACAGTGGTATTGATGATATTTTGGG
>CAYGPH010000112.1:0-1584 GCA_964351815.1 uncultured Verrucomicrobiales bacterium
TCATTTGCTACACAATATTATTTCATATGAAAATTTAAATGTCTACACTACCTAGACCCCTGCATAATTGCTGATTTTGTTTTAAATATGAAGATTTTTGGGATAGTCATTGGTAATTTTACAAATAGCACTGTCAAGATTTGCCTCATTCGAGGCTTGTGAATGGTTACAAATGAACTTATACCACAGGGCCACCTCATGAAAAAAAGTTATGGAAAATTAAACTAAAATTGCAACTTATGCAGTAGGTCTATGGTCTCCTGTATTTTGAAGCCATTCTTCTGCCTTTAATTCCCAAATTTCAATTTCGGTAAATTTTGGGTCAACAAACTTCATCGGAACAACTTTAATAGATCTAGCTCCTGTTTTTTCTTTAATGCGGCGAGATTTTTCATTCCCCACGGCATTAGAAAATACTAGTTTTTCAAATCCTAAATCGTTAAAGGCGTAATCCATTACTGGCTTCAGTGCTTCAGTCATTAATCCCTTGCCTTGATGTTTCCTAGATAGCCAAAGCCCTCTGTTATCTGGGTCTGGTTCTCGCCATAAGTGCACAGCACCGATCAGTTCATCTGGATTTTCGCATAAAAACAATCCCCATAGCCATTGCATATCACCCTGATAAGGAAAAACAAGGTTATTTAGAAAATGTTTAACACCATCCTTCGGATAAGGCCAGGGCACAAAACAAAAATTTCTGATAATCTCATAATGAGCAAAATATCTTTGATAAGCTGAAGCATCTCTTAAGGTGATCGGTTTCAGCAATAATCGTTTAGTTTTAAGTGTAGGCACTGTAAATTTCAAAATCATATTCCAGTAAATATCACTTTCTTCTATTACTTCAAAACCGTGAAGTTCATAAATTTTTTTCACACTTGTATTGGCTTTAAGGATTTTGAAATGAATATCTTTTGCTAAAGATCTGGCTTTTCTGATGATATCCTTAACAATTTGGCTACCAATATCTTGTTTTTGATATTCTGGAAGAATAAAAAAATGCTTCAACAAAAGATAATTGCCACGTTCTTCCCAGGCAATAAAACCGATCTGGTTATTACCATTCCATACAATATAAATACTGCCGTTATTAAAATGACCTTTTCCTAGTTTACCTTGGCGCTCTTCATCACAGTTAAACATTTCCTCTGTTATGTCGTTATAAACTGTGTGACGAACCTGAATTAAAAACAGATGATCCTGCTCGGTTGGAAGAATGTATTTTAGTTTCATAACACCTCATGTCCTTGTTTTCTAATACAAAATAGTGAAATAAAATTAAGTTTTACTTAAGACCTTTATTTTCACCCACATTAGCAGCAAGTCTAATATAAAAAGGGCTAAGTTTTATTTTAAAAAAACCCTAAATCACCCCAAGGCATGCCCCGAAAAGCGCGCTATCTTTTGCCAAAAATCGATGAACACCAGGCAAACGGCCGATCTATTGTGTTTTTGGATGAGAGTGGATTTGCCCATTCAATGCCGCGTACCCATGGTTACGCCTTAAAAGGGGTACGCTGTTTTGGGACCCATGATTGGGGCGCCAAAGGGCGCACTAATGTTATCGGAGCACTTTTAGGTGGA
>CAYGPH010000113.1:0-1582 GCA_964351815.1 uncultured Verrucomicrobiales bacterium
GATAAAGGGTTTAAAAATCCACGCCGTTTCGAAACCCGGAAATCCCAAACCCAGATGAAAGTGGCCGAAGAGGGTACTTATTATTGGCGAGTGCGCGCTCTGAGAGGGGAGACAAGGCTAGAGTCGGAGAGCGGAAGGTTTCTAATACGAAAGGGGAGAGGTCTCTCCGTACTTCGTAAACTTCCCAGCACACTGACGGGTTATAGCTACCAAATTTCTGAAGACGCCGAGTTTAAAAGTATTTTTAATACGGACAAAACCGAATACGACACCTGTCCCAAAACCACGCTTCCTTCCGGAGCCTACTATTGCCGAATCCTAGATTCGACGACTCAAGAAAAGATTCGCGAGTATCGGTTTAATGTGAAGTAAAAGAAAGCTAGAAGAACATCCCTGCACTGAACGAAGGGAGCACCGCCATCGATGTTTGAGCGGTGTATCCGTTTCCTGCAAGGGCCAAATAGAGACCCCCGGGTAGCGTCCACTCAATACCTAGCGAAGCGACGGCGTAAAGCCCGCCCTGGAGGTTAAAAAGGGAGGTGAGCGCATTTCGCTGCAGCCAACCGCCTCCAATGCCGACATAAGGCCGAATGCGGTCCGATTTGGAGAGAAGCCGCAGCCTAAGCCCGGAGCCCACGCCCCAGGTGTCGGTTCCCATCCCAATCGCATTTACCCAACGAAGATCATTAGTGAGGTCGACTGCCACCGTGAGCGAGGTTGCGGTAGGTGTGAGGTCTCCAAGGCCAGACGCATAGATGCCCATTTCTAGGGGCTCTGCAGAAAGGGTGCTCTCACTGGTTTCTGCAAAGGCGGACGAACCAAAAAAAGCACAAAGAATCATTCAGGTAGACCGGAATTTGAATGAGCGCATGGGCGAAGGGTACCACACCGCGCGGGACAGATTCCAATGAACCTAGAGCCCTTGCTCCATCTTGTTTAGAAAGTCGTCTCTATCCTTGAGCTGCTCTTCGGTTTTTCGAAGGGGCTCAATCTTGTTGATGAGTTCTCGTCCCATCTTCTCAATAAGCCCTTCGTTTTCCCCTGAGGGCGTTGGAGGCGCCTCTCTTTCCGGGCTGAGAGGGAACTCGGTCTTCTGGGGTTCAGGGTCTTTCTCAGGACCCTTTTGAAGGGTGTGGCGAACGCCGTCAATTTCCATGAATCCGGTCGGCTCCTTTTTCAAATCAGGGGTGTGGGGGGGCTGCGCCATTTTGCCGTTGAGTTCCATGAAGGGGACGACCTCCCTAGCCGCGGTTAAAAACGGCCAGAACGCGATAAACCAGATCAAGTTTTTCATCTTCTCGCTTAACGGTTAAGCCCTTGAAAATCTTAAGAGACCTGCCGGTACCCACGGTCTTCTGGCCCCTCCCTTGCACCTTTTAGAGGTATCGACCGATACCTTAATCGAGGTCCAACTGGAAAAAGACAGGAAAACAAAAGGGTTAGCGTCCAAATCGCGTTTCTTGCACCGTAGACGGGTTGTCTACACCGTGGTCGCTTGTCTGTTCCTTGGGTCCCCCGCCTTGCGGGCTGAGCATGGGGGCCAGAGTGATCATCGCTCGCATCAGGATCAGGACTCCGATGA
>CAYGPH010000114.1:0-1564 GCA_964351815.1 uncultured Verrucomicrobiales bacterium
GCCTCTTCAACACTCAGAAGCTTCGTTGGTTTATTTTCTATTAGTTTTGACACTTGACCTCCTTAAATTAGTTGACCGAGAACGAGTACTTGAACTCCTACTCGCTCTTACATTGTTCGATTTATTACTATTATTTTGAGTGTTTTGTTTTGAACTCATAGGTTTAGAAGTGTTAGCTGCACTTGTTACTCTATCTGATTTTTGGATTGTTCTATCTATTGAATGAGCACCATGAGATCCTTTGTGCTTGATAGACTGATTAGTTTGCTTCGAGCTATTACCTTGTGCCTTTGAGTTAGAATAAGAGTTAGAGGATCTAAGTCCTTCTGAAATACTCTTCGAGTTATTTGAATTTTGATTTCTCTTACTATAGCTTAGAGGGTTTGACTTTTTCAGAGCATTTTTTAAGACTCTACCTCCACGATTCCCTCCAAATTTCAAAAGGCTCATCTTAGGCCCTACCTTTTGACCTGATAAAAGCATTGCTCCGTTATTTACTGTTTGCTTTGGGAGATTCATTACATAGTTAGCTCCCATGCTGGCAATAATTCCTCCAGCTTGGGCCATGCCTGAACCGTTAACAATCATCATGCCAATGAGAGGCGTGAAAGCGATTAAAAGGGTCATAATAAACAGAAGAACAGTACCAGCGATACTCCCACCAATTATTTGATTAGCGCTGTAGCCTGTATTGATTTCACTTGAGATCATTGAAAGAACAAAAACCAAGATATGAGGAACTATTAAACACCAGACATAGCTTAGTATTGCTCCACGAAGAATATTTCCCATTGTTGAAAACAGATATAGAAGACAAGGAATTCCAATAAGACCAAAACCAAGGTAATAAACTAGAGAGTAGACGACTTTTATAATCTGAATACAAAGCTGGCCTATAAAGTAGACTGTCGTAGTGAAGCCATCGTTAACAAAGCTATCAAAGAGGTGATGTTTTAAAAATTTAAGGCTCCCTGATATAATGTTGTTGTCTTTATAGAAGCTTTCTTTATTACTAGATCTGACATCCTGAACAAAATTCTTAGCACCTATAAAATCCATTAAAAATACATTAGATTGCTTTTGATCTGCTAGTTTTCCATCAGCTGCCTGAATAGACATATCTATTGAGCTTTTATAGAAACTTGAAACACTCGTCAGTATTAAGATTGCAATAAAAGCTCGTCTGACGAGAGCAAAAGTATCCATTCGATCAAAATATTCAACAAGACAAGCGACTAGAAAAAGACTTGGAAGAAGAGATAAAAAGAAAACTCTATAGTCTTCAATTAGAGTATCTAAATTAAAGCTTTGAATAAGTAACATATCCGCTAGGCTAGAACTCATAGAAGCTCCTTGGGATCAATCTCTTCAGACTTATTTACTCCAAGCCACTTCTTGTAAAACTCTTCACGTCTTAGTTTTTCAATGATCTCTCCATTCTTAAGAGCGATATCGTTTTTTTGATATTCGATATTGTCCCTTCTGATCTTTGTCAGTACTTTTGTGCTCATTGCCGTGTTCATTGCTGTATTTTGTACGTGCTTACTCATACTCCCCTCATTTG
>CAYGPH010000115.1:0-1557 GCA_964351815.1 uncultured Verrucomicrobiales bacterium
AAATTATCAATACATGGAAGCAGTGTGGGGGGACAAAGAAGATCTTTATGCAATTGCTTTGGAACCTAGTGGTATGAAAAAGATTGTAAGGATTGATTATTACCTCGGTAAAAATGAAATTATAGATTTAACTTTACCGACAAGAAACAACCTTTATTCTTTAAGCTATGACAGCGACAATCTTTATTTTGAAGCAGATGATAAAGGAGTCGTGAACATATTATCACTAGACACAAAAACTTCAGTTCAATCACGTTGTACTAATGCAATTATTGCTGCAAATCACCCATTCGTGAAAAATGATATGCTTTATTACTCAGCAACTCTAGGTCATGGAAGCGAGCTCAGAGAAACTAAAATAAATTGTATTCCTATGACTGCTAATTTTTTAGAAAACTCCAATCTGTATTTAGGCGACTCACCTTCAGATAATTATATAAAATCGGCTCCAGTAACAATTAAAGATTTTGAGAAGTTAAAAACAGCAAGCGCCGAGAGCTTTGAGTTCTCAGAGTATAAAAGCGCATTAATACCTCACAGCTGGTCATTTCTAGGTGGAAGAGGACTGGAAATATCAGGACGTTCAACTAACATTCTAAACTCTTTGGATCTAAATGCGGCTATTGGAAACAATCCTGAAGAGAATGCGATGTATGGTTCTTTCTCGCTTAGTTATCGTAAGTTCTATCCAATCATAAGCTTAGGCTTAAAATTTAGTGAAAGAGGTACAAAAATTGAAGATGAAGATGATAGAGAAAATCAAGTAAGATGGAATGAAAATACGTATTCAACTATGATTACTCTTCCCTATATATTTCAAAAAAATCTCTATAGTGGCTATCACCTACTATCAGCATTCGGAGAACTCATTACAATTGGAGACACAGAAGGCAATGTTGATTATGGACTTGAAGATGAAACACTTGCTGGAACTGGATTGATCTATCAATTTAGTTTTAAAAAATCTCAGTTGGCCTCTCAGCTTAATCCTGAATATGGATTAGATTTAACTCTACTATATGAAGATGTTTCGGCTAAAGATCAAACGAGTCTTAGCTCTTACCTAGGTTCTGCAAATCTAAACATATACCTACCAGGTTTTAAAAAACTTCACTCAACTCATTTAGGTTTTAAAGGTGAGTATCGCCCAGAAAATGAACTAAAATATAAAGTTCAAGATAAGTACTTTCCAATTATTGGATATACCTTCTCTCGTGGATATACTTATGAGTACACCCCCAAGTTTTCTAAGATTGAGTTCGATTACTCCGCCCCACTTTGGTACCCAAACTTTGATATTTGGCATGTTGCATTCTTTAAGAGAATAAATGGAAAGTATTTCTTTGATCATACTCAAGCAGAGTTTGATGGTTCAGATATAACTCTAAACTCAACAGGCCTTGAACTTGAATTTGATACAGTTCTACTCAGAAAGTTCCCAGTTAGTTTTGGTTTGCGTTATATTGAGAAGCTTCAGGAAAGAGAGCAAGTTGGTGAGTTCTTTATAAGTATTTAAGCCTTTTTCTTACATTAACCAACATCTCTTTACCAAATACC
>CAYGPH010000116.1:0-1530 GCA_964351815.1 uncultured Verrucomicrobiales bacterium
TCCAATCGAGAAAAAATGGGCACAGGCAAAAGCTTTACGACGAAAAACAGATGTTAGTATTACAGAATTATTTCAAAGCCAAGTTTTATAATCATTTTTGTTGTTATTGACTATATATCCCAACAAGATTAAGGACCTTATTGAAGACAAACACTCCCAGTATGGTTATATTAAGGTAGTTTCTTTTTCTATGTTGTATGATACTTCTTTTTCTTGGCGATATTATGGCCAAACCTGGACGCGAGGCAGTTGCCAAACATATAAAATCTATCAAGGCCTTTTATCAGCCTGATATAACAATTGCAAACGCTGAAAACGCTGCCCATGGCTCTGGTTTAACCCTTTCTATTGCCAAAGAAATTCTGGGCCTTGGTGTTGATGTTCTAACTGGTGGGAACCATACTTTTAGCAAAAAAGAAGTAATTCAGGTTTTTAACCAACACAAACAGGTTATTAGGCCCTTGAATTTTTCAACACGCGCACCCGGTGCCGGTATATTTTTGTTCACAACCCCAAAGGGGAAAAAAATTTTAGTGGTTAATCTTATTGGTAGATTATATATGGAACCATTTATTAGCTGTCCCTTTGCAGCAATGGAAAGTGTTTTAAAAACCTATCAATTAGGCAAAAATGTTGATGCCATATTTGTTGACATCCATGCGGAAGCAACTTCGGAAAAATTAGCGTTAGCGCGATGTTTTCAAGGCCGAATTACTGCAGTCATTGGTACTCATACCCATGTGCCAACGGCTGATCATCATATTTTAGCAAATGGTACTGCTTACCAAAGTGATGCAGGTATGTGTGGTGATTATAATTCCGTTTTAGGGGTGACAGATCAAACGGCTTTTGATAATTTTCACAAAACGTTACCTAGGCCACCCAAACAACTGGCAGAAGCTGAAGGCACCTTATGTGGATGTGTGGTTAGGGTGACACCAGAAGGTTTGGCATCGGCAATTGTTCCCGTTCGCCAAGGCCCGTGGGTGGGTATGGAAAAGTTACAAGCTCTTCCCTAGAGTTTTCTCTTAAGGTATGTAAAGGAAATCATAAGGTTTCAGACTACTTTATGATGTACACATTCCTTTTTTTATAAGCTTGGTAAAACACCAATAGTTATGGGATAAAGGGCTTGGCTACAAGGCACAAAAGGGATAAACTCAATTTTGTGCTCACCCTTCAATATATTCCATTAGCCAGTTGTTTAAAAGCTTGACCCCAAAGCCCGTTGCACCTTTTCCAGTTAAACTATTGCCTTTTTTATCCCAGGTAACCCCAGCGATATCAAGGTGGGCCCAGGGAGTGTTGTTAACAAAGCGGCTTGTTTTAGATTAAGGCGTGTGCATTTGAACGAAAGACTAAACAACGATGATAGTCACTCATACCTTCGGTCAACGATAGCTGACAGGCATTAATTAAGGCTTCATAATGATCGGGTTTAATCTTACTTACAGCCTCAATTAGTAAACAACTATTATAACCATCCATATCAGCAGATAATTGATTACAGGTACTAATAAAATCAGAATT
>CAYGPH010000117.1:0-1526 GCA_964351815.1 uncultured Verrucomicrobiales bacterium
TCGAGCTGTGAGTAAACATGAAGTCTTCTATCTTATCTAATGCTTTAACATATTCTTCAGTTAACTTTATTTTAATCATTTATCTTTAAATCTTTTAAGCCTCTCGCTTGAGTCTTGATCATCAACGACTTTACCATCTACGATATTAGACATTCCCAGAAGCCGTCTTTGCAAGGAAATTATTTCTAACTGCATCTTAGAATACTCTTCCTCGTTTATTAGAATATAACTCTCACCAGAGCGTCTCTGAATCCTAATAGCTTCGCTACTTGCTAGATCAAGGTAATCCTTCATCTCTGCTCTTAATTTTTTAGGGTTTGTAATTTCCATAATTCACCTCAAATAGATCATACCACAAGGTGTACACCTAAGAGAAGTTGTAAATATAGGTGCCCGAACTACCCGATGTGAATTGGGACTAAATCTAAAACTCAAGAAAAACCTTAACTTAGCTGTGTTTAAAGCCTTCTTCGTCGATTCTCTACTTCATTTAACTTCACGAAAATTAACGTTTTTTAATGAATTGGTTGGCATTTAGGACTTTCAAGAAATGGACAAAGTTTCGACACTTTCAAAATCAGCAAGTCAAGTTTACAACTGTTCTATCAGAAAATTTAAGAATCACTTAGAATTTACTTATATTAAAAACGTTGTTTCAGTCTTAGTGGGAAAAAGTTTTCACTACAGTTTTGGGACAATATCAACAAATTACAACAAAAGAGGTTAACAATGAAAATTTTGATTTTAGGACTTGCACTTTTAGCTACTCACTCGGTATTTGCAGAGTTTTATCTGCCGGAAGGTGTATCGTCATCTAAACAGCGAGTAATAAAACATATCAACGACAATGCTAGCTGGATTTATAGTAAAACGCACAATGCTGCAGACTCAATAGCAGAAAGAATTGTACTTGCTGATAGTATTTCAGAGACTCAAGCAGATATTCTGATAGATGTCCTAAGCAATCTGAGAGAAGGGTCGGCTATGTTTGCAGCGGACGAGATGACTTACATTGTTGTAAATTCACAAAACCTCACAAACTCCCACAGAGAAGTAGCAAAAGCCATATTCGAGGGTAATAGAAATGGTAACGACTTCCAAGAAAGCATTGCTCTGACTTTGCTTTTTGGTAAGTCATATATAAGTCGCGAAAAAGCGCAAAGATTAATTTATATTTTTAACAACGCTAAATATAATAATGGTCGTAATGACACGATTGAATTTATGAGAGTTTTGAACGATAAATACTAAGTATATTCTGATTAAATGAAGTCTCAAATAATTGGGACTTCATTAGTTTAGACAGCAAAGTTATTTTCTGGTTTCTTTCCACATTGCTCCCCTTCCTCTGCCAATGGACTCAATAACACCTTCATCCCGAAGCTGTCTCAAAACTTTCCGAATCACATCTTTACCACTCTCAGGACAATCCTCTTCAATCTCAGAACTTGAAAACAATCCAACTACAGACTCTGTAATAGCGTGTTTTTTTAGACTATTTAGGGCTTAGGGAGAGTATTTTTCGA
>CAYGPH010000118.1:0-1525 GCA_964351815.1 uncultured Verrucomicrobiales bacterium
AAAATTAGACCTGTTAGTTTTTACCCAATGTTTCAAAAGCATAAGGAGCAAAGCTGTGGTGGTTATTTTTTACATGTTACAGACAAAACACTCTTTAAACCTTGGCGTGTTTCTCAAATTTTCTTAAAAGAATTTAAGCATATGATTGGAGATAGTTTTGCATATAAAACCGATGCCTATGAGTACGGTGGAGAGCTAACTGCAATGGATATGATTAATGGTACTGACAAGTTTAATGATTGGTATGAGAGGCCAGGTGATTATTCATGGTTAGACAAGGTTGAAGCTGAAGGCATGGAAGATTATTTAGAAAAAAGAAAATCAATACTTTTGTATTAAGCTTTATAAAAAAATAAAAGGGCCATTGATGGCCCCTTTATTAAAAGCTAATGTCTTTAAATTTAATTATGTGGCTTAATCTCACCAGACGCTAACTTCGCTCTATATTCAACGATCATCTTCTTAACCACTGGCATTAGGAAGAAACACGCTAACATATTTGGAAGAGCTAGTAGCCCATAAACAGCATCTGATATATTAAGTACAACAGGAAGATTTAAAATAGCTCCTAGGAATACAAAAAACACGAAAATGTATCTATAAAATGTGATTGTTATTTTCTTATCACCAAATAAATATGTAACACCTTGTTCACCATAATAAGACCAAGAAATAAGAGTTGAGAATGCAAACATCGTAACAGTTATAGTTACAATCCAAACTCCGAGAGGTCCCATTGCTGAACCAAATGCTAGTGCAGTTAGATCAACTCCAGCTTCACCAGAGTTAGCATGCCAAACACCACTAGATAAAAGAGCAAGCGCAGTAATAGTACATACAACAATAGTATCAATAAATGGCTCTAATAGAGCAACAATACCTTCTTGAATTGGAGATGATTTAGCAGCGGAGTGGGCCATAGCAGCAGATCCCATTCCGGCTTCACTTGAGAATGTTGCTCGACGGATACCTTGAACGATAACTTCCTTTACAACAACTCCAGCGAATGCTCCTTTAGCTGCAGTTCCAGCAAAAGCACTAGCAAAAATAAGTGAGAACATTTCAGGAACATTTTCAAAGTGATAGAAGACAACAAATAATGCTCCACCAACATAAAGAACAACCATTGAAGGTACAAGTTTTTCAGTTACACTTGCAATTCTTTTGATACCACCAATAAGAACGACAAAAGCAAGAGCAGCAAAAATTAAACCTGCCATCCACTCAGGAAGGCCTGTTGAAGTATTTATGATTGAAGCCATTTGGTTTGATTGGAACATGTTTCCAGCACCAAATGAACTTAAGATAACAAATAAAGCGTAGAGCCATGCTGCTACACCAAATATTTTTTTAATTGCAGCATTTGAAGATAAGAATTTGTTGGCTTGATCTTTAACTGCATTCTTTAAAACATACATTGGACCACCGTGGGCGTGTCCATCATCACCAATTTCTCTATAGCGAAGTGAGAGCGTAACTTCTGTAAACTTAGTTGTCATACCAATGAAACCAGCAACCCATAGCC